>NZ_CFIDRX010000151.1:0-10471 GCF_984433645.1 Marisediminitalea sp. | reverse complement strand
CTGCAAGTCGACCCAGAGCGTGAGCGTATTTCTTTAGGCGTTAAGCAAATCGAAGAAGATCCTTTCAACAAGTATCTGACAGATAATAAGAAAGGTGCTATCGTTACTGGTACAGTTACCGCAGCTGATGCTAAAGGTGTTACTGTTAACCTGGCTGAAGAAGTTGAAGGCTATATCCGTGTTGCAGACTTGTCTCGCGACCGCGTAGAAGACGCTTCTGAAGAAGTGAACGTTGGCGACTCAATCGAAGCTAAGTTCATCGGTGTTGACCGTAAGAACCGCGTAGTTAACCTGTCTGTTAAAGCAAAAGACCAGGCTGACGAGAAAGAAGCTATCGATAAAGTAAATCAGCAAGAAGACGCTGGTTTTGCTAACGCAATGGCTGAAGCCTTTAAAGCGGCGAAAGGCGAGTAATCACCTTTTGTAGCATCTGACGCACGGTGTTAAGACAAGTGCTTTGCACCGTGTGTTTACTGATGTAAGCTGTTTCATATCGACGATGACAAAGAGGTTACCATGACCAAGTCTGAACTAATTGAGCGGCTCGCTGATCAGGCTCGCCATATCCCGGCGAAAGAGCTTGAATCAGCTATCAAAGAAATGCTGGAGCAGATGGCGCAAACCCTGCAGAAGGGTGATCGCATTGAAATCCGCGGCTTTGGTAGTTTTTCACTACATTATCGGGCACCCCGTGTCGGTCGTAATCCAAAGACTGGCGAAACGGTGGAACTGGACGGTAAATACGTTCCTCACTTTAAGCCTGGTAAAGAGCTACGTGACCGGGTAAACGCGTCAATAGCCTGAACCAAATAAAATAAAGCACTGTTGTCAGTGCTTTTTTTGTATATCCATACTGTAACAGGGTAAGCATTTTGCTATCCTGTTATTATTGTATTCTGTTGGGATTGCTTTTTTGAAAGGCTTAGTGTTTTTTCTTTGCATTATTGTATTGTTGGTTCTGGCCGTCGCGGTCGGCTCTCAAAATGATGCAGTTATCTCGGTAAATTATCTGATCGCCAAAACTGAAATGACCATTGCCAGTCTGATTGCCATAGCAGTTGGTCTTGGGGTTGTAGTTGGCGTGTTGGCGGTATTGAGTAGTTGGCTAACGCTACGCGTAAGAGTGATCAGGCTGCAAGCTAAACTCAACAGACTGCAGAAAGAATAATTCCCATGCTAGAGCTGCTCTTTTTGCTGCTTCCTGTGGCAGCCGGCTATGGTTATATCATGGGGCGAAATAGCGTTAGGCAAGCGCAACGTAAACAATCCAGCATTCTCTCCAAACATTACTATCGCGGCTTAAATTTCCTGCTGTCTGATCAACCAGACAAAGCGGTCGATACGTTGATCAAGATGATCAACTTGAATAACGACACCGCTGAAACCCACATCGCCATGGGCAATTTCTTTCGTCATCGTGGCGAGATTGACAGGGCAATTCGGGTTCACCAAAACCTGGTAAGCCGTGATGAATTACAATCGACCCAGCGAGAAACCGCGTTACGGGAGTTGGGCCGGGATTATATGCAGGCGGGCTTTCTGGAGCGCGCTGAAGACACGTTTGCTAAGTTACTTTCCAGCGATAAGCATTTTGATTTCGCCCAACAACAACTGTTTGCTATTTACCAAACCACAAAAGAGTGGGAAAGGGCGATTGCGCTGGCAGAAAAAATGCTGCAAGACAACGAAGTAGTTCGCACAAAGCTCGCCCATTTTTATTGTGAGCAAGCTCAAATCGAACTGGATAAACAAGATTTAGAATCCGCACTGGCATTGTTACAAAAGGCCGTAAATGCCGACGAACATGCCACGCGTCCCTGGTTAATGTTAGGGCAGGTCACCTTCGACGAAGGTCGTTATGATGAGTCCATTGATTATTTACTGCAGGTTGCCAAACGGGAAGAAGACTGGTTTATCGAGGCTATCCCTGTTATTCAGAAGATCACTGAACAAACCCAGGATTGGGATAAATTTGAAACCTTGCTAAATACACACTGGGTGCAAAGCGCTACGGCGTATCTGGCAATGGTCACCATTATGGTGAATCAGAATCGCAATCAACAAGCCGCTGACTATTTGTTTTCGCAGTTGCAGAAAACACCGACCATGCGTGGTTTCCATCGGCTAATGCAATTGTATAGCGACAACACAACCGACAACGACGCCAAGCAGACCTATCAGCACCTGGCTGAATTGGTTGGAAAACAAATTCAACAACGCCCACGTTATCGCTGCAAGAGCTGTGGGTTTTCCGGGCGTAAGCTTTATTGGTTATGCCCATCATGTAAAAAGTGGGGTGTAGTACATCCCATTCGTGGATTAGACGGAGAATAGAAGACTGTGACACAAGATGCTCGCGTCATCGTAGCGCTGGACTTCGACAATGTCGAACAAGCCAATCAACTGGTTGAACAACTCGAGCCTTCGGCCTGTAAGCTGAAAGTGGGCAAAGAAATGTTCACTCTTTTTGGCCCGGAGTTTGTGAAATCACTCATTAATAAAGGCTTCGATGTCTTTTTGGATCTTAAGTTTCACGATATTCCCAATACGGTAGCCAAAGCGTGTAAAGCGGCTGCTGAGATGGGCGTGTGGATGGTGAATGTACATGCCAGCGGCGGTGCAGAGATGATGCGTAAAGCCAAACAGGCTATTGAAAGCTCGTCACACCCACAAACAAAACTTATCGCCGTCACGGTGTTAACCAGTATGGACCAGGACCAACTGAACGATGTTGTTCCCGGCGTTACCCCTGCAGAGCAGGTTGCGAAACTGGCAGCACTCACTGCCGACTCTGGCCTCGATGGTGTAGTGTGTTCCGCAAAAGAAGCCGTTATGCTACGTAAATCACTGCCTGAATCGTTCTTACTGGTTACGCCGGGTATTCGCCCTGCGGGAGCAGACGTTGGTGACCAAAAACGCGTTATGACGCCGGTAGACGCCATCGAGGCAGGCGTCAGCTATTTGGTTATGGGCCGGCCGATTACGCAGGCTGACGATCCATTAGCGACGCTGGCCAGAGTAAACGAGTCTATTCAATAAGATTCACCACAATTGTGTACGTGGAATAACTCAGATTAAGGCCATTGTTCGCAGTGGCCTTTTTATTTTAGGCGGAATTTACCGCATTTTCTGCAAAGCAGAGTGATATGGTCGTAGGGTTAACGATTATTATCGTAACCACAGGCATTCAGCAGAAAAGTAGAATGACAGGGCGTAACAAAAAGGGGCATGACAGCCCCTTTATCAATTCACAATTTGGTAATGGCTGGTTATCTCAATGCATCCAATGCCGGCGTGTAGGTAATACCCAACTGTTCACCCAAGGCTTCAACAACAGCCTGGTAAGTCACTTTGCCTTCGTGAACGTTCAGACCGTTTAACAGGTGAATGTCTTCCAGCATGGCTTGCTTAGGACCTTTGTTAGCCAGAGCAAGACCAAATGGCAGTGTGGCGTTATTCAGCGCCATGGTTGATGTTCTCGCTACGCCACCAGGCATGTTAGCAACGCAGTAGTGAACTACGTCGTCAATGATATAAACAGGGTCCTGGTGAGTGGTGGCTTTAGAGGTTTCAAAACAACCACCCTGGTCAATGGCAACGTCTACCAGCACAGAGCCTGGTTTCATGTTTTTGATGTGTTCACGGTTCAGTAGTTTAGGCGCAGCTGCACCCGGAATAAGTACCGCACCCACAACCAAATCCGCATTGGCAGAATAATGCTCAATGGCATCAACCGTCGAATACACGGTTTTAACCTGACCATTGAAGATATCATCTAACTGGCGTAAGCGAGGCAGAGAGCGGTCGAGAATGGTAACGTCAGCACCCAGGCCCAACGCCATTTTAGCTGCTTGTGTACCAACTACGCCACCACCGATTATCAGGACTTTGCCCGGAGCAACACCCGGTACACCACCTAACAGCGTGCCGCTGCCGCCATGGGCTTTTTCGAGATAATGTGCACCTGCTTGTACTGACATACGACCAGCTACTTCACTCATTGGTGCTAATAAAGGCAAGCCGCCGTTTCTGTCTGTTACGGTCTCGTAAGCAATACAGGTAGCGCCTGATGCAATCAATAATTCAGTTTGAACCGGGTCCGGTGCAAGGTGCAGGTAGGTATACAGCGTTTGACCTTTGCGCAGTTGTTTACATTCAGACGGCTGCGGCTCTTTTACTTTCACAATCATTTCTGCTTCAGCAAAAATTTGCTCTGCAGTATCAACGATCATAGCGCCAG
Source organism: Marisediminitalea sp. (assembly GCF_984433645.1). NCBI lineage: Bacteria > Pseudomonadati > Pseudomonadota > Gammaproteobacteria > Alteromonadales > Alteromonadaceae > Marisediminitalea > Marisediminitalea sp. The sequence goes on along the minus strand of NZ_CFIDRX010000151.1, from coordinate 6,231 downwards.
CGTTTTGGTATAGTTCGTCCGTAAAACCAATTGCCGTACCTGCATTTGTTTCTACCATTACCTGATGGCCATGCGCGACAAACTCTTTCACAGCCGCCGGTGTTAAGCCTACGCGGTATTCATGATTTTTTATTTCTTTTGGTACACCAACTAACATGCTTTTCCCCGTCTCAATTTGGGTTGTTCAATAAAGATGCTGAGTATAGCCAATGATTTAGAAATATATCTGCTGTAATTTCATACTTTGCAGTGTTATATTTTGAGTAAATTTGATTATGCAAAATATAATATGCTGGTAAAAACACCGAAACACCTCGATCGCATTGATAGAAATATACTTTCTGTATTGCAAAAAGACGGTCGTATTTCTAATGTAGAATTAGCCAAACAGGTAGGATTGAGCCCAAGTCCTTGTTTAGAAAGGGTTAAGCGTTTAGAGTCCCAGGGCTACATAAAAGGCTATCACGCCGTGCTCGACCCACAGAAGCTGGGCGCGGCCATGTTAGTGTTTGTTGAAATTACACTATCGAAAACGTCGGTGGATATATTTGCCGAATTTTCAGCTGCGGTTCAGCAACACGATGATATACAAGAGTGTCACCTGGTTTCAGGGAACTTTGATTTCCTGTTAAAAGCCCGGGTTGCGGATATGTCGAGTTACCGGCGATTATTAGGGGATACACTGCTTCGTTTGCCAGGCGTAAGTGCGTCGCGGACTTATGTGGTAATGGAAGAAGTTAAAAGTACCAATAGTCTTAGAATTAATACAAAATAGCGCGATAGCTGATTACTTATACAGGGTAACATACCGCATACTGTTACAATCAGGCGCAGATATTGCTGGCAACAATGAGTGTGTACACACAAAAAGTGTAATTAAGCATGTATACAAGTGCGCTAACACGTCATTGTCGTAACAAGTGTGATATAACAATCTGTAACGGCATCTGATAAAGGTTTTAGCAGATACCGGCTTAGCGCAAAGCAAATAAAATAATGACAGTATGCCCAAAGAGGCAAACGAACAGAGAATTTTAGGGAATATGGTGCGACTTTCAGGCGTTCAACGCATATGGGAAACAGGTATGATCATTGCCTGTGCTCTGGCGTTCTTTTTACTTTTGGCGCTGGCGTCATTTCACCCGGGCGATCCGGGCTGGAGTCAGGCTGGCTTACAACCGAACGTGCACAACTGGGTAGGGCCTACTGGTGCCTGGACCGCTGATTTACTGTTTTTCACCTTCGGCTATCTGGCATACATCATGCCTTTTTGCAGTGCCTTTCTGGGCTGGTTTGTCTTTCATCACGTCAAATCCTGGCGCGAGCTGGACTACCTGACTATTGGGCTGCGTATTGTTGGCGGTCTTTTGCTGTTACTCGGTTTGAGTGGTATTGCCAGCATTAATTTCGATGACCTGTTTAGCTTCAGTGCCGGCGGATTAGTTGGCGATGTGATTAGCTCAGCGTTGATTCCGTATTTTAATACACCCGGTACTATATTGTTGCTGCTGTGTTTCTGTTGCGTCGGCTTCACGCTAATGACGGGCATTTCCTGGTTATTGATTATCGATAAGCTGGGTGAAAGTACCATTTGGGCGAGCCAAAAAGCCATTGCCGGTCCGCAAAAACTGTTGGCGTTAAATATGCCAATCTTATCGTTACCGAACAAATCTGAAAAAGCGTCGCCAAAAGATGACGATTTAAACATAACCAGCCTGCGTGCGGAACCACCATCGGAACCTGAAAAACGCGCGCCGCGAATAAATGAACGCAGTGAACCGACCATGACGATTCCTGATGAAGTTTTCGCGGCCGATCTGGACGACGACATCAGCGATGATTTGCCTCCGTTCCATATTGACGATGATGATAAACCCGCGCCAGCAGTGAAAAGCACCTCGGAGAAAGTGAATTTTACCGACCTGGGCAGTGGGGCAGGGGAGAGCAATAACAAACCTGAACCCGCGGTTCAAAAAGCGGCTGAGCCGGTAAAACCGGCTGTTTCCAAGCCTGTGGAAAGTCCGTCAGCAGAACAAACAGGCGAGGACACAGCCGATTTAGGCCCAATGCCGTCATTTGATCTGCTGGAACGCGCCGATAAACACGAGAATCCAATTTCTCAGGAAGAACTCGATATTGTGTCACGCCTGGTAGAAGAAAAGCTGGCTAACTTTAACATTGAGGCGTCGGTGGTGGGTGTTTACCCTGGCCCCGTGATCACACGTTTTGAAATTGACCTCGCGCCAGGCGTTAAGGTCAGCAAAATAACCAGCTTGTCCAAAGACTTAGCGCGTGAAATGTCGGCAACCTCTGTGCGTGTTGTCGAAGTTATTCCAGGTAAATCTGTTATCGGACTTGAGTTACCAAACAAAAAGCGCGAAATGGTGCGCTTGAGTGAGGTAATTGGCGCAGATGCCTTCCAGTCTAACCCCTCAGCGCTGACAATGGTGCTGGGCGCAGATATCAGCGGTAAGCCCGTGGTGGTTGATTTGGCTAAAATGCCTCACCTGCTGGTTGCCGGTACCACGGGCTCGGGTAAATCAGTGGGTGTTAACGTCATGATTCTGAGCTTGCTGTATAAGTCGACGCCAGAAGACGTTCGCATGATCATGATTGACCCGAAAATGCTGGAATTGTCGGTGTACGAAGGGATTCCGCATCTGCTTGCTGAAGTGGTGACAGACATGAAGGAAGCCGCTAACGCGTTGCGTTGGTGTGTGGGTGAAATGGAACGTCGCTACAAGCTCATGTCTGCCCTTGGGGTACGGAACCTGAAAGGTTACAACGCCAAGGTGACTCAGGCCATTGCAGATGGTCAGCCAATTAAGGACCCGTTATGGCGTTCAGAAGACAGTATGGAAACTGAAGCGCCGGATTTAGGCAAACTGCCCGCTATTGTTGTGGTGGTTGACGAATTTGCCGACATGATGATGATTGTGGGCAAGAAAGTTGAAGAGCTAATTGCTCGTATCGCACAAAAAGCACGGGCTGCCGGGATCCATCTGGTTCTGGCGACACAGCGTCCGTCTGTTGACGTTATCACCGGCTTGATCAAAGCCAACATTCCTACACGGATAGCGTTCCAGGTATCCAGTAAGATTGACTCGCGGACCATACTTGATCAGCAGGGTGCAGAAACACTGCTCGGTATGGGTGATATGCTGTATCTGCCGCCGGGTAGTCCGGTACCTACACGGGTGCATGGTGCGTTTGTGGACGACCATGAAGTGCATGCCGTAGTCGCCGATTGGCAGAAACGCGGTAAACCAGAATACATCGATGAAATTCTGAACCCTGAAATGGGCGCGGAAATTCTGCTGCCCGGCGAACAACCCGAGGGCGCCGATCAGGAAATAGATGCTTTCTATGACGAAGCCGTCGCTTTTGTTACCGAAACCCGCAGAGCTTCGGTGTCCAGCGTGCAGCGTAAATTCAGAATTGGTTACAATCGGGCCGCGCGTTTAGTTGAACAAATGGAACAAAGCGGTGTCGTTAGTGCTGCAGGGCATAACGGTAACCGCGAAGTATTAGCGCCGCCTGCTCCCCGAGATTAATACAGGACAGTTATGAAAAAATACCTAATTAAGTTGTTGGTGTTGAGCCAGTTAATGATTGTCGGACAAGCCGTTGCCGATGATGCTGAATTGTTGAAAGCACGCCTGTCTGGATTGAAGTCATTCACGGCAGCGTTTAGCCAAACCGTAAAAGACGAACAGGGCACGGCTGTGCATGAAGCCCAGGGCGCTATTACAATGACGCGCCCTAACAAGTTGCGTTGGGAAACAGCCATGCCCGACGAAACGTCACTGATCGCCGATGGTGAATCTGTGTGGCATGTCGACTTTTTTGTTGAGCAAGTGACAGTTATGTCTCAACAACAGGCCATCGAGAATAACCCTATGGTACTGCTCACGAGCAACAGCGAAGCAATCTGGCAGCAATACAGTATTACCCAGGTAGACGACAACGCGTTTAATGTGTCGCCCTTGTCGGGTAACGGACAAATTCGTACGCTCACTGTACAGTTTGATGAAGCCGGTCTGGCTGGCCTGGTGATGCTGGACAGCCAGCAACAACAAAGTGTCATTCAGTTTACCGGTCGCAAATTCAATGCGGTGATCTCTCCGGAGCAGTTTTCCGTTGCTGTACCTGACGGATTTATGCTGGACGACCAGCGTTCATGAGTTTATTTGCCCAACAACAATACGAGCCGCTGGCAGCCCGTATGCGTCCGCAAAATCTGGACGAGTATGTTGGGCAGCAACATCTGGTTGGGCAGGGTAAGCCACTGCGTAAAATGCTCGAATCCGGGCATTGTCACTCTATGATCCTATGGGGGCCTCCCGGCACCGGCAAAACCACACTAGCTGAGTTAATTGCTCGTTACACCCAAGCTCAGGTAGTCAGGTTGTCTGCTGTTACCTCCGGGGTTAAAGACATTCGAGCGGCGGTTGACCAGGCTGAACAAAACCAGTCTATGGGCGAACGTACATTGTTGTTTGTTGATGAAGTACATCGCTTTAATAAGTCTCAGCAAGATGCGTTCTTACCCTTTGTTGAGTCCGGTTTGGTCACCTTTGTTGGGGCAACTACGGAAAACCCCTCGTTTGAACTTAATAACGCGTTACTGTCCAGAGTGCGCGTGTATGTACTGAAGGCCATCGATGAAGACGCGCTAAGCGCCCTGCTTGATCGCGCGCTGGGCAACACAGAAAAAGGCCTGGGCGAGCGAAAGCTGGCGATAGCCGACGATGCCCGCTCGGCCCTGATAGGCTTATCGGGCGGAGACGGCCGCAGATTGCTTACCTACCTGGAACTGGCCAGTGATTTTACCGAAGGCGCTGAAATTTCCCTGACAGACATCGAACAGGCCGTAGGCGAGAAAGTGGCCAGTTACGACAAACAAGGCGATACCTTTTACGATTTAATTTCAGCGTTTCACAAATCGGTAAGGGGATCAGACCCCGATGCGGCATTGTACTGGTATGCTCGCATATTAAATGGTGGCGGTGATGCCTTATATGTGGCCCGTAGGCTACTGGCAATTGTGTCGGAGGATATTGGTAATGCGGATCCACGTGCCATGCAAATAGCGGTAAACGCCTGGGATGTTTATCACCGGGTAGGGCCTGCCGAAGGTGAGCGCGCCATTGCTCAGGCCGCAGTTTACTGTTCGCTGGCTGCAAAGAGCAATGCGGTCTATGTGGGCTTTAAACAAGCTATGCGTGATGCCCGTGAACATCCTGATTACCCGGTGCCGGTGCATTTGCGCAATGCGCCAACCAAACTATTAAAAGAAATGGGCCATGGCGCAGAGTACCGATACGCCCATGATGAACCTAACGCATTTGCAGCCGGTGAGGTGTATCTACCGCCTGAATTGGCCGATACCCGCTATTATTCTCCCAGCGAGCGCGGGCTGGAAAAAGCCCTCAAAGCCAAGCGCGATTATCTCGACGAACTCAATCTTCACAGTCATCAAAAACGGAAGCCTTCATGACGCATACTCTGACTTTATATCTTTTTGTCGCCAGTGGCGGTGCAGTAGGCGCGTGTCTGCGCTTTTTCTTTACGGGTTTAGTGGATTCCTGGTTTGGAAAAGCCTTGCCCTTTGGTACACTTGCCGTCAATGTGGTCGGCTCATTTTTACTGGCGACTTTGTACGGGTTTATCGAACGCGGCGATTTGGCGGAACAACCTTACCGCGCGTTAATTGGGGTAGGGCTGTTAGGTGCATTAACCACCTTCTCAACCTTTACTATTGAAACCCTCACCTTATTAGAAAATGGGCTGTGGCTTAAAGCCCTGGCCAACATTGTATTGAATGTATGTGCATGCCTGCTTGCAGCCTGGCTTGCCGTGGAATTAACCAAAGGATAAAGAAACTCACATGTTAGATCCAAAGTGTTTGCGTAGTGACATTGACTCAACGGCCGAGCGTCTGGCCAGCCGTGGTTTTAAGTTGGATGTCGAAGCTTTTAATGCCCTTGAAGAAAAACGCAAAGCCCTGCAAATTAAAACGCAGGAGCTGCAGAATGAGCGCAACACGCGAAGTAAATCCATCGGTAAAGCAAAAAGTCAGGGGCAGGACATTGCGCCATTACTGGCTGAAGTGTCAGATTTGGGCGAACAGTTGGACGCGGCGAAAGCGGAACTCAATACTTTATTGGCTGAGATTAATGAACTGACGCTGGGTATTCCTAACTTACCGCATGAAAGCGTGCCGGTAGG
>NZ_CFIDRX010000150.1:0-10499 GCF_984433645.1 Marisediminitalea sp. | reverse complement strand
GAATTGTAAGACATTCTCATGGCTGCGAATCCCTGGTTACCTCTACAAGATGCACTTAATCTACTGCGTTCTTCTGCTCCATTACCGGCAGAATCGGTTAGCGTGCCCCTGCTGGAAGCACTGAATCGGGTAGCCAGCCAGGACGTCTTTGCCCCGGTTAACGTTCCCCCTTGTGATAACTCCGCCATGGACGGTTATGTGATGCATGCGGATGACGCACAGATGGGCAAGCAACTCCCTGTTGTGGCACGTATTTTCGCCGGTGACTCCAAAGACTACGCGATAGCACGGGGTGAATGTGCCCGCATCATGACCGGCGCTCCAATTCCAGCCATGTGCAATGCGGTGTTTATGCAGGAAGACGTCACTGCTCAGGATGATCAAATCACCCTAAACGAAACCGTCGGCGCTGGGGCCAACATCCGTCCGGTCGGTGCCGATATCGTCTCTGGTGACTGCATCATTAAGGCCGGTACGCGATTAACGCCGGCTCACCTCACTTTACTCAGCTCGTTAGGCCTCGCAAAAGTGTCAGTGTACCCCTCTATCACGGTTGGTTTACTGGCCACGGGAGACGAGCTGAAAGCTGCGGGCGAACCGTTGGCTAAAGGGCAAATTTACGAGTCTAATCGCATTGGCGTTGCAGCGTTATTACACCAATGTCAGGTAACCTTGATCGATTACGGCATAGTCCCGGATCATCCGCAAACTATTCGGGAAACCCTGGAAACGGCAGCACAGCAATGTGATCTGGTCATTTCCAGCGGTGGTGTTTCAGTGGGAGACGCGGACTTTATCAAGGATATTTTGGCAGAGCTTGGGGATGTGGCCTTTTGGAAAGTAGCCATTAAGCCGGGTAAGCCGTTTGCCTTCGGACATATCAACAATGCCTTGTTTTGCGGACTCCCCGGAAATCCGGTATCGGCTTATGTGACCACAGAACAACTGGTTGTCCCGCTGATTCGACAGCTACAGGGTGAACAAGTCTGTGCCCATTCACATCGTCAACACATCCCCGCGGTGTTATCGACGTCCATAAAACGCCGTCCCGGTCGACTCGATTTCCAGCGAGCAACATTTCACTTAGATGCAGACAATAAGGTCGTGGTTACCCCGCACGCTAAACAAAGCTCGGGCGTGATGACTGGCATCGTTCAGGCCAACTGTTACATGCTGATACCAGCAGACGTGAGTGAATTACAGGCGGGTGACAGCATTATGATCCAACCATTTAGCATTTGGGAAAACACATCGGCATGAGTATGATTTCCCGGCGCACTGCGTTAGAAAGTCAGCGCCTGATTAAACTTGCATGGCCCCTGCTGATTGCGCAAATTACCCAAATGCTGATGGGTGTAAGTGACACTATCATCGCGGGTCGATACAGCGCCGTCGACATGGCAGCCGTGGCTCTTGGATTCAGTATTACCATTCCTGTTATGAGCTTCATACAGGGTATTGCTCTGGCGATTCCGCCTCTGGTATCACGACTCCATGGCGCAAAAGCGCTCCATCAGGTCGCAAACACCACGCAACAAGCCGGTTATCTGTTAATTCTCATCAGCGTATTGCCTTTTACCGCTGCCTTTTTTGCATCTGACATTGTGTCGGTATTTCCTATGGATGCAAACCTGGCAGCCATCACAGCGGATTACGTACGCTATGTGTACTGGTCTTTCCCGGCATTTGCGCTGTACCAGTGGTCTCGCAACTACTGTGAAGCGCTCGGGCATACCAAACCCAGTATGATCATTACCGTCATTGGCCTGGTCGTGAATATTGCTGGTAACTTTTTGTTTGTTTATGGCGGCTGGGGCATTCCGGCATTCGGCGGTGCGGGCTGTGGAATAGCGACAGCGTTGGTTTTTGTTGCCATGAGCATTGCCACCCTGATTTACATTCGCGTTGCGCCGAGACTGCAATCCTTCAAGCTGTTTACACAATGGTATGCTCCCAATTTTGCGGAAATCAAATCTACCTTGATATTCGGCTTGCCGATAGCCATGACCATTCTGTTTGAAGTTACCCTGTTTGCGGTTATTGCCTTATTACTCGCGCCGTTTGGCGCCAATGTGGTCGCCGCCCATCAGATTGCGCTTAATTTTTCCGCCCTGATGTTCATGTTCCCATTGAGCATGGGCATGGCAACCTCCATTCGCGTTGGTTATCGCATAGGCCAGAATCGCCCTCAACAGGCGCGCACCGCGGTGAAAAGCGCGTTGTGTATAGGTACTTTTGTTGCCTGCCTGACTGCGTGTTTCACGGTTCTGGCAAAGGGCTTCATTATCGGCTTATATACCAGCAACGAAGAAGTGTTTGCTATTTCCTTCAAACTCTTGCTGTTCGCGGCCATCTTTCAGTTCTCAGATGCCGTGCAGGTTATTTCTGCCAACGCATTGCGCGGTTATAAAGACACCACAGCCATGTTCTACATTACCTTTTGCGCCTACTGGCTCATTGGTTTGCCCGTCGGTGTTATTCTGGGGCGTACAGACTGGGTAACCGCAGCACCGCTTGCCGCAACCGGGTTCTGGCTGGGCATTATTGCCGGCCTCACCAGCGCCGCTATTATGCTGGGGGCCCGTCTGTACTATATTCAACGCAGAATATCCTGAGCGGGTGCTTCGATGAAAAAAACCGTTAAGAAACTCGACAATAATGTTGTAAAAGCGCTGACCCTGGCTTGCGAAACAGCGAAAGACTGGGATATTGGATTTGAGTGGCTTACCCACTCTGCCCGATACGACCACTTTCCGGGAAGTTTAATGGTGACCTGTGTCTTTAATATCGATGCAGAGGTCTCTCAAGCAGAGCAACAAGGTGACGATAAGCGTATGCGCCAGTTGATACAACAGCAATTGCTTAAGGCGGGCATCAGGCTAAAAGACAGCCGACATCATGTGAGGTTTGACAGTGAAGAAAGCTGCCTGCGTGAAGATAACGGAAACTGGCAGCAACGACTAACACGTCTGGTTGGCTAAACACCAACTCTTGCTGGTTACATGCAGTCAGCGCAATGCATAACGGCCTCGGCGTATTTTACTTGCAAAGTAATGATAACGTACCCATAGTACCGAATTAGCAATGTCACGGAGTCATCCATGGAAGATTTTTACGCGTTGCGCGTGTTTTTAGCAGCGTTTTTCACCTTTGTCGCGGTATTTTACACCAGCCTGGTTCTTGTAAAAAACCGCAAGCAAGCCCCTGTTGTGTGCATGGGCGAACGCTTTAGCCAGCACTGGTGGAATCATGTCACGTTCCGGGTCTTTCGGGTCAGCATATGGGCTGTATGCGTGATAAGGCTGTTCGAACCGGCTACCGACCAGTATCTGATGCGGTTTACCGGCTTAGACATCCCTCAGCTCATGTGGGCTGGCGCTGCGTTTATGGTGTTGGGGTTTGGTCTGGCCATTGCCGCTAACTTTTCACTCGGTAAACAATGGCGCAGCGGTGTTGACAGTACCGCAACCCAACAATTGGTAAGTCATGGCCTGTATAACATAAGCCGTAATCCAGCCTATGTGGGCGTAGCTATTGCGCAGGCTGGCTTCTTCATGGCCCTTCCCTCTTTATTTACCCTGGTGTGCTTAGTCGTTGGTTGGCATGCACTATACAAACAGGTCAAAATTGAAGAGGTAGAACTTTCCTCGCAGTTTTCGAATCACTATCTGCAATACCAACAAAGTGTGCCACGCTGGCTCTGATATGATTGATTATATTCCTGTCCTTATCTATTTTTTCGCCGTTATTGATCCTGTAGGTACCCTACCGGTTTTTATGGCATCCACTGCCCATCATACGGCTAAGCAGCGCAGAAACATTGCGCTGATTGCATTTGCGGCCTCCAGTTTTGTTTTACTGTTTTTTATAGTGGCCGGTGAACTGATTCTGACCGCTATGCATATTCCGCTACCCGCGTTTCAAATTGCAGGCGGTATTGTCTTGTTCTTGTTTGCGCTTTCGATGATTTTTGGTGAGGGTAAGCCGGAGCAGGAACTAAAAATGGCCGATAACGCTCGCGAGACGGCGATATTCCCTATTGCAGTACCTTCCATTGCGAGCCCAGGTGCCATGCTGGCTGCCGTGCTCTTAACCAAGAACAATGTGTACACCATTTGGGAGCAGGCCCAGACCGCAGCAATGATGATGATCGTACTGGTGATCACTCTGATTCTTATGTTGGGCAGCAGTGTGATTATTCGCGTAATTGGCCCAATGGGCGCCAATATCATTAGTCGGGTCATGGGATTTATTCTGGCATCGCTGGCCACGACCAATATTCTGGCTGGCATCACGGATTACTTTGGTATTGCGCTCCCTCAGTGATAGTGCTTGTCGTGACGGTGTGAATACGGATGATCCGAATGCCCTTGAGGTGTATGCCCTTGAAGTGAATGCCCATTACGATTAACACGCACTTCAGTGGAATCAGGGTGCGGCGTTTGTTGCCATAGGTCGCCAATAACCGGGTCTTCTTCGTCAGTGTGTTCTTCCCAATGATAGCGTTTCACTGCGGGTTTCGGGTCGCGCTTCCAATACAACACCGCGGCAATCACCCCTCCCAGTGCGCCAAAGAAATGCGCCTCGTAGGAAATCCCCGGGTCTCGTGGGAAAATACTCATGACCATACCGCCGTACATGAAAAAAGCGATCATCATCAACGCTACAGAGCGCTTGTCTTTCCGCAACAAGCTCACTGTAAACAAAAAGAAAAACAGGCCGTGACTCACTCCGCTGGCACCAAGGTGAACGGATTCTCTGCCAAATAGCCAGATACCCAGCCCCGACGTCAGCCAAGCCCACAGCAGCACCTTTCCTCGCGAGGACGGGTAACCGTAACGCACCATACTGCCCAACACAATTAACGGCAACGTATTGTTGAACAGGTGTTCATATGAACCGTGTACTAACGGCGAGGTAACAATGCCATACAGCCGGGCGATTTCATGGGGGACGACACCCAACAGCGACAAATCCCATTTAAACAGGACCCCGGCAGACTGAATCACCCATAATACGGCTACCGCCATGACAACTGGCAAGATAGAGGGAGTAAGTTGATAAGCGTTATATCGTTTCATTCCCTAGATATAGGGACGTACGACAAAAAGATCAATCCAGCCAGTCGGACGGTGTATCGATATCCCAGCCCGCTTCTTTAAGTGGCACCCGAGTTACCAGTTGATTATTAGTCTGAAACTGATGACGAATTATCTTACCGGCTCCCTGATCGCCAGCCAGGTTATCCAGCAAATAGCGATGTGCCGGGGCAAATATAGCCGGCGCCCCCAGCAAGCCATCATACTGACTGGCAGTAATACAGGTTGGCTTGTAGGCACTACAGAGTGTGGAAATACTATTTGCGGTAATGCCCGCTTGGTCGCCCAGGCCAAGAATTAACGCTTTGTTTTCATCAACGGACTGATTTGCCAATATCACGCTACTTGCCAGGCCGGTTTCCCATTTCGGATTGAAGAGTATATGAATATCACTGGGCAAATTCGCCCGTATCACCTCGTGCCAGTGCCCGGTAATTATTGACAGCGCAGTCAGCCCGGCACGCTGGTATTGTCGATACACATGCCATAGCAACGGCAACTGGGAATCGGGGTGAGTGGACAACAGTTTATTGCCACCATAGCGACTAGCCTGACCGCCAGCGAGGATCACTGCATGGAAACCAGTAAGTTCGGGGTTAGCGCTATGCTTGCTCAAGTGGCTCTGCTTCTTCAAGTAACTGGGGAAGAGGAATAGCGCCAACAGGACGATACAACACCAGTGTTTCGGCGATTTTATCCTGAATAGTTTGCCGGTTCGGGTCCCAAAACACCTGAATAAAGCCCAATAGACCGGTGGCAATACCTGCGCCATAGCCACCGTAGCGGCCAAAACTTTCCCACAGGTTAAGTGGACTACCGTCGAGCTTGATCACTTTAATACGCAGCAGCTTTTTGCCAATGGTGTGCCCCCGCCACCAGGCGGTTAATACACTGTAATACAAGGCTGCCCAACCAAACCCTAAACCCAGATCGCGAATGATTCCCTCTACCCATCCAATGATACTTTGTGAGCGCTGGGTATTGTTGTCGTTCCCCAGTCCTAATTTCACAGTTGGCTCTTGTGATGCGTCCTCGTCGGCGGAAACCGAGTCCTCTGATGGCGCATTCGCCGTTTCGCTGTCAGATTGATTGTATGCATTAAACGCTGAGGTATATAACTCAGTCAGCTCCGCCTGGGTTTTCGGGTCAATGTCTTTGTCGGCAAAAAAGGCCTCAAGCTTACGGTCAAATTCCGCATTCGAAATGCCTGTCTCGGCAATGGCTTCGCCAAAGTCCGAGGCTATCTCTTTGTAGCAGTCTACATTGTCTTCACACGCTCGCCAGGCAAGGTGCTGAGCAAGGCCAATACCGGCTTCCGCCCATTGCTTGGAATTCTCAGGAGAACCGTATTCGGGTACGGGTGTGCTGTTATAGGCATCAACAATCCCATAAGTCACCAGGAACAACAGGCATGCCGCCGAAAGCCGCAACATTTTTCTTGCTGTTGTTCGCTTGGTTCCTTTGGCCAGATGACTGCCCGCCTTAAAAAACGTAACCGCAACAAAACACGCCAACACGAAAGCATGAGCTGAACTCAACATGGCGATAATGGCAATATCAATGATTTGCGCAAGCAAGCGGCGCATGGGTGATGCCAACGGTTGACCGAGCAAGGCGTCGGCGACGCCAAAAGCATAAGGCGTGACGATTTCCCGGGTTTCCTTATTGGATAACGCCTTGTCGTCGGTGTTAGCTGGCTCAGGTGCCGAATTAGGTGCTGGTAGAGGCGCAGATGAATCAGTCATACGTAGCCATCCCTGTCGTATTGATATAATTGATTATTGTACTTTGTTCTAGCGGTTCGCTGTGCTCGGAAGACACATACGGCGGGGCTGGCCCGCCTTATGTGTTATTTATACGCCTTTTTGACAACCAACAACAGCGGCGGCGTTATTTTTTCTGTAACGATTTAATGCCCCGACTCAAGCCATCCAGTGTCAGCGGGAACATCCGGCTCTCCATTAACTCATTAATCAGGCTTACCGACTGATAATAGGGCCAGTAATTTTCAGGCTGCGGATTTAACCAGATACAATGCTGAAAGTGCTGGGTCAGGCGTTGCATCCAGGTTGCGCCTGGTTCTTCATTCCAGTGCTCGACACTGCCCCCTGAATAGGCAATCTCATAGGGCCCCATAGTGGCATCACCCACAAAAATCACTTTGTAGTCGCGGCCATAGCGGTGAATGATATCCCACACGTCGATACGTTCGTTGTCTCGCCTGGCGTTGTCTTTCCACACCGACTCATACACACAGTTGTGAAAATAGTAGTAATCCAAGTGCTTAAATTCGGTGTGCACTGCCGAAAATAATTCCTGAACCCCTTTTACGTAAGCATCCATGGAACCGCCGACGTCGAAGAACATAAGCACCTTTACCGCGTTGTGGCGTTCAGGCTGCATATGGATATCCAGCATACCTCCCTGTCTGGCCGTGCTGGAAATAGTCTGCTGCATGTCTAATTCTTCACTGGCACCGGTCCGGGCGAACTGGCGTAACTTACGCAAGGCCATCTTAAGGTTACGCGTACCCACTTCAGCGTTGCTGTCAAAGTTCTTAAATTCCCTTTTATCCCAGACCTTTACGGCAGAAAACTTACGATTTCCATCCTGACCGATACGCACGCCTTCGGGATTATCGCCATAAGCGCCAAAGGGGCTGGTACCGCCGGTCCCTACCCATTTATTACCGCCGGCGTGACGCTTTTGCTGTTCTTCCAAACGCTCACGCAGGGTCTTCATCAGTTCTTCAAGGCCACCCTCCCGGCGCAATTTTTCACGCTCTTCTGGTGTCAGGTGTTTTTCGAATTCCTTGCGCAGCCACTCCTCAGGAATGCTGTCACCAAACAAATCGATGGCCTCTACCCCTTCAAAATAAGCAGCAAATGCCCGGTCGAATTTGTCGAACTGGGATTCATCTTTCACCATCACAATGCGGGCTAAATAATAGAACTGTTGCAGGTCAGCATAGACCACCTGCTTTTCCAGTGCTTTTAATAAATCCAGCAGCTCGCGCAACGACGTACTGACCCCGTATTTGCGCAGTGTGAAAAAGAAGTCAACCAACATTAGCGTCGTGCCATAAAGACCAGTTTTTCAAACAGGTGAATATCCTGTTCGTTCTTCAATAACGCGCCGTAGAGCGGCGGAATACTGGCTTTGCTGTCGCTGTTTTGCAGTGCCTCGGGGGGAATATCTTCCGCCACTAGTAATTTCAGCCAGTCAATCAGCTCTGACGTAGAAGGCTTTTTCTTCAGCCCCGGTACCTCTCGAATATTGAAAAATGACGTCAGCGCTTCTTCTAGCAGTCGCTGTTTTATATTCGGGCAATGGACCTGCACAATCTGGCGCATTTCATCGGGTGTCGGGAACTTAATGTAGTGGAAGAAACAACGGCGGAGAAACGCATCCGGCAGCTCTTTTTCGTTGTTTGAGGTGATGATCACTACCGGGCGCTGCGCCGCTTTTACGTATTGCTGAGTCTCATAAACAAAGAATTCCATCTTATCCAGCTCCAGCAACAGGTCATTTGGAAACTCGATGTCAGCCTTGTCGATTTCGTCAATTAACAGTACCGGGCGTTTATCTGCCTCAAACGCCTGCCAGAGTTTGCCTTTTACAATGTAGTTGCTGATGTCGTGCACCCTATCATCGCCCAGTTGAGAATCACGCAGGCGCGACACAGCATCATATTCATACAGGCCCTGCTGTGCCTTCGTTGTGGATTTGATGTGCCACTGGATTAAATCCGTGCCCAGGCTGGCGGCTAATTCTTCTGCCAAACGGGTTTTCCCGGTACCCGGTTCGCCTTTAATTAATAACGGTCGCTCCAGCGTAATCGCGGCGTTAACCGCAAGCTGCAGGTCGTCACTGGCGATATAATTTTCAGTACCTTTAAAAGCCATGTTTATCCTCGAATCTGTAAACCATTAAAATAACCATAACATATAGCGAAAATCACTTTGCTTTTTTCAGCTTAATAACAATGATATAGGGGTAACCAAAAGAGCTCTTTTGTGCACCAACGACACAAGCTTTGTTCGCAAAGCACTATGTTCTAATATTGTAGAGCTCAGGACAAACAAAAAGGAACAAGCATGCAAGTTTTTGAAGATAATTCACTTTCTATCGGTAATACGCCACTGGTTAAATTAAATCGCGTCACATCGGGAAATGTTTACGCGAAGATCGAATCTCGCAACCCGAGTTTCAGCGTAAAATGCCGTATTGGTGCAAACATGATCTGGGACGCGGAAAAGCGAGGCGTCCTGACTGCCGGTAAAGAGATTGTAGAGCCTACCAGCGGAAACACAGGTATCGCTCTGGCGTTTGTTGCTGCTGCACGTGGTTACAAAATCACCCTGACAATGCCTTCAAGCATGAGCCTTGAGCGCCGTAAATTACTTAAAGCGCTGGGTGCAAACCTGGTATTAACAGAAGCACCTAAAGGCATGAAAGGTGCTGTGGCAGCCGCTCAGGAAATCGTTGACGCGAACCCTGACAAGTTTGTTTTGTTACAACAATTCGAAAACCCGGCTAACCCTGAAATCCACGAGAAAACTACCGGTCCTGAGATTTGGGAAGCGACTGAAGGTAAAGTAGACGCGTTCGTAGCCGGTGTGGGTACGGGTGGTACTATTACGGGTGTTAGCCGTTACATCAAGAATACCCAGGGCAAAGCAATCACGTCTGTTGCTGTTGAGCCTACTGACTCTCCTGTTATTACTCAGGCAAAAGCCGGTGAAGAATTAACACCTGGGCCACACAAGATTCAAGGAATCGGCGCAGGCTTCATTCCGGGCAACCTGGACCTGGATCTGGTTGACGAAGTTGAGCAGGTAACTAACGAAGAGTGTATGGAAATGGCGCACCGCCTGATGGTGGAAGAAGGCATCCTGGCCGGTATCTCTTCAGGTGCGGCTGTTGTTGCTGCCAAGCGTTTTGCTGAGCGTCCAGAGAACAAAGACAAGGTCGTTGTAGTATTACTGGCCAGTGGTACTGAACGTTACCTGTCCAGCCCACTGTTTGCTGGCGCCTTCGGTGAACAGGAAGAAGTACAGTAAACCCATTGCATCACACATGCTAATTTACAACGGGGCCATTTGGCCCCGTTGTTCATTCTGGCCCAAAGTTGCCTTTCAAATCTAATCCCTGCTACTCTAATAACAACAATTACAGGTTGATATTCAATGAAAAAATTACTTCATTTGCTGTGTTTAGCCGGCTTGCTAACGTTATTGATTGGCTGTGAAAAAGAAGAACGTATCGGGCGTTACGGAATGCTCGATGAAAATACACCCGAATACACGGCCGTTATGTTTATTCGCGGTGTTTACAGCGATGATTCGATTGACCGTGCGGTGAGCATCAGTACTGATCGCCTGGCCCGTGTTCTCAAGC
>NZ_CFIDRX010000149.1:0-10551 GCF_984433645.1 Marisediminitalea sp. | reverse complement strand
ACGTAATCGGTGACCTTAACCGTCGTCGTGGTATGATCAAAGACCAGGAAGCTGGCGCAACTGGCGTTCGCATCAAGGCTGACGTACCTCTGTCAGAGATGTTTGGTTACATCGGTCACCTGCGTACTATCACTTCTGGTCGTGGTCAGTTCTCAATGGAATTCAGCCACTACGCGAACTGTCCTCAGAACGTAGCTGACAAAGTAATCGAAGAAGCAAAAGCGCGTAAAGCCGCTAAGTAATTTCAGATTACGCTAACACATTTAAAACCCGCCTTCTGGCGGGTTTTTTGTTTTAAGCGCACGGTGTATTCACATCGCACAGGTTTACTCGCACAAGCAAGAGACGGTATAGTGCGGCTATTCGCAACCACACCATGCCAGTATGAGTGACTCACTGAACACACTGTCATTGCAAAGCATCCAGGGGGAAGACGCCTGGGTCAGCGTCATCCAGAAAATGGATGAAGCCTACGCAGAACTGGTGCAATCCCAGGTTGAAGTAGAACAAAAGAATGTAGAGTTAGAGGAGGCCAAAAGCTTCTCCGACAGCATTCAAAGTGCAATGAACGATGTGCTGATTGTGTGTGATAACGACGGTGTGATTGAAGGGGTAAACCGGGCTCTCACCGAATTAGTGGGTGAAAGCCAACAAGCATTGATTGGCCGCTCTTTGTTGACCTTTATTGAGCAGGACTACCGCGAGAAATTCCAGTCTTTCCGCGCCCGCCTGCAGGCCCAGCCGATCCGTGATTTTGAAATAGAAATTCAGGGCAAAGACGGCAAGGTGCCGTTGTCGGTGAATTGCACGGCCAGGCTCAACCACCGCGGCAAGAGCGTTGGTATGGTGTTGGTTGGCAGGGCGCTGGGCGAATTGCAACGCGCCTATAAAGAATTGAATACCGCCCACGCCGAGCTGCAAATTGCGCAACAGCGTCTTATCCAGTCTGAGAAGATGGCATCGCTAGGTCGCCTGGTTGCAGGTGTCGCACACGAACTTAACAACCCGATTAGTTTTGTCTACGGCAATATGCACGTTTTACGTCGCTATACCGACAAACTTAGCGCTTATTTTGATGCGGTCGCGCAGGGCGAAAGTCGTGACAATTTGCGCGATATGCGTGAGCAACTGCGACTCGACAAAGCCATTAAGGACCTGAACTCACTGGTGGATGGCACGATGGAAGGCGCCGACAGAGTGAAAGAAATCGTCAATGATTTGCGTCAGTTTTCTTCCACGCAGGTTTCCGAGAAAGCCTTATTTGATTTACGCCATGTGGTGCACACTGCGTTACACTGGATAATGAAAGAAACCAAATTTACGGTAGACATTCAGGATGCCTTACCAGACCCACTTAACGCTTATGGCCATGCCGGTCAGATTCATCAGGTTGTGGTGAACCTTATCGAAAACGCGATTGATGCGATGGCCGACAGCAGCGTTAGGCAGTTATGCCTGAGTGCGGACGTTAGCGAAGAGGGCGTAACCCTAGTCGTGTCAGACACCGGACCGGGGATCAGTGATCACGATGCGGCACAAATTTTTGAGCCTTTCTACACCACAAAACCCGTGGGCATGGGCACAGGGTTAGGATTATCAATTAGTTATGGTATTGTGTCACAACATGACGGCGAGCTGAGTGTCGACAACCGGCCGGAAGGCGGTGCAGTGGCCAGACTGTATTTACCTAACCAGGAGCCTGCCCGTGCTTAATTTATTGTGGCTACAATCCGGCGGTTGCGGCGGCTGTTCCATGTCATTGTTAAACGCAGAGTCTCCGGACCTGCTCAGCCTGTTTGAAAACGCCGGGATAAACCTGTTGTGGCACCCTTCGCTTAGTGAGGCGAGTGGGCATGAATGTATCGAGATGCTCGAGGGGATCCTCGCAGGCGAGATTGCGCTGGACATCCTGTGTATAGAAGGGTCAATGATGACCGGCCCAATGGGCACCGGGAAGTTTCACATCATGGGCGGCACCGGCAAACCCATGATTGAATGGGTGCAGGCCCTGGCAGAAAAGGCAATTCACACGGTCGCCGTAGGTTCATGTGCCGCTTACGGCGGCATTACCGCAGCAGGCTCGAATGATACTGATGCCACCGGCTTACAGTATGACGGTGAAATGCGAGGTGGCCTGTTAGGTAAAGATTTTGTCTCTGGCAGCGGTCAGCAGGTAGTGAACATCGCCGGCTGTCCAACTCACCCGGACTGGGTTACAGAAACCCTGATGAGTATTGCACTGGGCGAACACCAGGATGACAACCTCGACAAATTTGGCCGTCCCCGAATGTATGCAGATCACCTGGTTCATCATGGCTGTTCCCGCAATGAATTTTACGAATACAAAGCCAGTGCCGTGGACATGGGCGATCGTGGCTGCATGATGGAAAATATGGGCTGCAAAGGCACGCAGGCTCATGCGGATTGCAATACCCGGCCCTGGAATGGGCAGGGCTCTTGTACCAACGGCGGCTACCCCTGTATTAACTGCACTGCGCCGGAGTTTGAAGAGCCGGGGCACAGTTTCTGCCAAACACCTAAGGTAGCCGGTATTCCGGTTGGTTTACCCACTGATATGCCCAAAGCCTGGTTTGTCGCATTAGCGTCATTGTCGAAAGCGGCTACGCCGGAGCGGTTAAAAAAGAATGCCATCTCTGAGCAATTAATTTACCCTCCTACTATTCACAAGCGCAAAGACTAAGAGCCATCTATGAGCCGAATTGTTGCCGGACCGTTTAACCGGGTTGAAGGGGATTTGGAAATCACCCTGGATATTGCCGAAAATAAAGTTGTCAGTGCCGAAGTGAATTCGCCGCTTTATCGCGGTTTTGAACGCATCCTGTTAGGCCACAAACCCATGGATGCACTGGTGTATACACCGCGAATCTGCGGTATTTGCTCGGTAACACAGTCTGTTGCCAGTGCCCGGGCCCTGGCAGACGCCATGCAGTTGAGCATGCCGCTCAACGGTGAGTTGTGTACGAATTTAGTGTTGGCCAACGAAAATATCACTGATCTGCTCACGCATTTTTATTTGTTTTTTATGCCGGACTTTGCCCGCGACGTCTACGCACAACAGGACTGGTTCGGTGAAATCCACGCAAGATTTAAATCCACTTCTGGTACCGCGTCTGCACAAATGCTGCCTGCAAGGGCAGATTTCCTGCATTTGATGGGTATTATGGCCGGCAAATGGCCACATACGCTGAGTCTTCAGCCGGGTGGGGTTGCCAAGGCGATTGAAGCAAAAGAGCGGATTCGTTTACTTGCTATCATCGGCAGTTTTAAACGGTTTCTGGAAACGACGCTGTTTGGCGACGAGCTGGCGACAATTGCCCAGCTATCCAGCGAGAAAGACCTCTGGGACTGGCATGAACAGCAGCCCTGGCAATCCAGCGACTTCAGACGGTTTTTACATGTTGCCCGTTCAATGGAATTACAGAGTTTGGGACGCGCCACCGATCAGCTTCTGAGCTATGGTGCTTATCGAATTAACGGTAAGAATTTGTGGAAAGCAGGCTGTGTTCTGGGCGGTACCGCCGTACCGCTCGACACCCAGGACATTATGGAAGACCATGCTTACAGCTGGATGAGTGAGCCCGAGAAAAGCCATTTTCCTGCCGAAGGCGTGACCGTCCCGTCACTGGATAACGAGGCGGGTTACAGTTGGTGTAAATCTCCGCGCTTGAATCAACAGGTCGTGGAGGTTGGCCCGCTAGCCCGACAGGTGATTAACGGGCATCAACTGGCGAAGGATTTGGTAAGCCGCAATGGGGCAAATGTGCTCTCGCGTATTGTTGCCCGACTGCTGGAAATCGCCATTGTGGTGCCGCAAATGGAGCAATGGGTGAAGCAAATCGATCCTGGCGCGCCCTTTTGTCATCACGGTGAGATGCCTTCCGAAGCCTCCGGCATTGGCCTTGTTGAAGCGGCTCGCGGTTCTTTAGGCCATTGGCTTGAAGTGAAGCAAGGTAAAATTACCAACTATCAGATTATTGCGCCAACCAGCTGGAATTTCTCACCGCGTGATTTGGCCAGCCAGCCGGGAGCGCTGGAGCAAGCAGTGGTGGGGGCGCCAGTCATGGATGGCGAGAAAACGCCCGTGTCAGTGCAGCACATTGTCCGATCATTTGATCCTTGTATGGCCTGTACGGTGCATTAGTGTCACAGAGTAATGGAAGCAGGCTTCGCGTTAGTGGCGTGGTTCAAGGCGTTGGATTTCGTCCGTTTGTCTGGCAATTAGCCAATGATATGGCATTAACTGGTCAGGTGTTTAACGATGCCGCGGGCGTAACGATTGATATTCTTGCTAACGCAGCAACGACTGAACGCTTTGTTGAACGGCTCTGCAATGAACATCCGCCTTTGGCTGTCATTGAGTCTGTGACCACGGAGCCTGCGAGCTTCACCGAATTTAGTGGCTTTCATATTGTTGCATCACAAGCCGGTGAAGTGAGTACCGGTTGTGCACCGGATTCTGCAACTTGCACTGACTGTCTGTCAGAGCTTCACAATAGTAACGATCGCCGCTACGGTTATCCGTTCATAAATTGCACAAACTGTGGCCCGCGGCTGAGTATAATTAAACATATCCCGTACGACAGGGCGTCCACCACAATGGCAGATTTTACATTGTGCGAGGCCTGTCAGCGCGAATATGACAATCCGGCCGACAGACGCTTTCACGCCCAACCCAATGCCTGCCCGGACTGCGGGCCTCAATGCGTACTCGAATCATCAGACGGTACGGTTATTCAAGCTTCTGACCCCTTTGCCGTACTGGCAACAGCAATCAAAGACGGCAAGATTGTCGCGGTGAAAGGCATTGGCGGGGTACATTTGGTGTGTGATGCCACCAATGAGCAGGCCGTTCAACAATTGAGAGAACGCAAATACCGTCCCGGAAAAGCGTTGGCATTAATGGCCCATTCCACAGAGGCGATTAAGCAATATGCCATTGTGTCTGAGCATGCAGAAGCCATGCTTTCCAGCCCGGCGGCGCCTGTGGTGTTAATGCCAAAACGAAATTCAGACCCGTCATTTCATGCCATAGCACGGTCCGTCGCACCCGACACGGGCATGCTTGGGTTTATGTTGCCTTATTCGCCCATTCACTGGTTGCTCATGGCGCAACTGGACGTGCCCGTAGTGATGACCAGCGGCAATCGGTCTGGTTCGCCACAAGCGATCAGTAACGACGATGCCAGAGAGCAACTGCAGGACATTGCAGACCTGCTGCTATTGCACAACAGGCCAATTCACAACAGATTGGATGATTCTGTGGTACTGGCGGACAGTAGGGGCGTTCAGTTTTTCAGACGCGCCAGAGGTTTCGCACCGACAAGTCTGCCATTGCCCCCTGGATTCAGAGCGGATGAGCCGCTTATTGCACTTGGCGGGCAGTTAAAAAACACGGTTTGTATGGTGAAGAGCAATAAAGCCATCGTGACACAGCATTTGGGTGACCTGCACGATGCCAGTACCTATGACCAGTATTTGCATATTCAAACACTGTTTACGTCGCTATACGATATTCACAGCCAGCGCTATGCCTGTGACATGCACCCGGAATACCTGTCTACCAAAAATGCAGAAGGTCTGGCTGAACAAGGTAAGACACTGTTTAAAGTTCAGCATCATCATGCACATATGGCTGCATGCATGGGGGACAATCAGTACCCGTTAACCGCACCGAAGGTGTTAGGCATTTGTCTGGATGGTACCGGCTATGGCACAGACGGTAGTTTGTGGGGAGGTGAGTTTTTGTTCGGCGGTTACCATTCTATGGAACGTGTGGGTTCAATCACGCCGGTTCCTCTTATTGGCGGTGCGCAGGCAATAACATCTCCCTGGCGCACTCTGTATGCGCAGCTTCGTCAGCATTACTCTGCAACGGACATCGCTGCTTTTGCCAATCTCATCCCGCAACTGGGTTCACCGGTGTGTCAGACGTTTGACATGATGCTGGAAAAGGGCCTGAACGTGCCCATGACCAGTTCTGCCGGACGTTTGTTTGATGCCGTTGCAGCGGCGTTAGGGTGTTCAGCTGACAATATCAGCTACGAGGG
Organism: Marisediminitalea sp.; assembly: GCF_984433645.1. Lineage (NCBI taxonomy): Bacteria > Pseudomonadati > Pseudomonadota > Gammaproteobacteria > Alteromonadales > Alteromonadaceae > Marisediminitalea > Marisediminitalea sp. The sequence continues at coordinate 4,483 of NZ_CFIDRX010000149.1, read as the reverse complement.
TCAGGCCGCCATTCAATTGGAAACGTTGGCCGGGCAATGCTCCACTACTCCGGCCCCCTACGAATTTACTATCGAAGATAACCTCATTAACACCCGCTTGCTATGGCAAGCGCTGCTGGACGATCTCTCAGGTGGCCGGGATAAAGCCAGTATCGCTGCTGCATTTCACAGTGGATTCATTGATGCACTGCTTGCTATGACCGCCCACGTCCGACAAACCTATGAATTTGACACGGTGGCGCTGTCGGGTGGTGTTATGCAAAACCAACGCGTATTTCATGGACTGACGACTGGCCTGGAGTCTCAGGGTTTGACTGTCCTCACCCACAAAACCTTACCTGCCAACGACGGGGGGATTGCTTTTGGTCAGGCATTAGTCGCACTGGCTCAAGTTTCGTCTGTTTAGCGAGTTAACCAGGTGTAAACACACTTTCCGTTTTTCTTTCCAATGGTGAATTAGCTTTTCACTTAATCTCTCTGATATGTCTTAAGTTGCTGTTATTTAATGGTTATTATTTTTGGTCTGTTGTTTGCAGTGTAGCGCAGGAACATTACAACAATAATAGCTGAAACTGCTTACATCAGAACTCAAGATCAGGCTCCACAGGCCGTGCAAATTTGGCGTAAGTGCTTCTTCAGCGGGTATCACTGCCGGAGGACCAGATGTCCCAATTAGAGACCTTTTATGAAGTTATGCGTCGACAGGGGATCACCCGTCGTAGTTTTCTGAAATACTGTAGCCTGACGGCTGCTGCTCTCGGGCTTGGGCCCGCGTTCGCACCTCGAATCGCACATGCGATGGAAACCAAAGAACGGACGCCCGTACTGTGGCTGCACGGTCTGGAATGTACCTGTTGTTCTGAATCGTTTATTCGCTCCGCCCATCCCCTCGTAAAAGATGTTGTTTTGTCGATGATCTCGTTGGATTACGACGATACTTTGATGGCATCTGCCGGTCATCAGGCGGAAGCGATTCTTGAAGAAACCATGCAGAAGTACAAAGGCAAATACATTCTGGCAGTGGAAGGTAATCCGCCGCTTAACGAAGATGGCATGTTCTGTATTGTTGGCGGTAAGCCGTTTCTGGACCAGCTAAAACACGCAGCAAAAGACGCTGCTGCAATCATTGCCTGGGGATCCTGTGCATCCTGGGGATGTGTACAGGCTGCGCGTCCCAACCCGACGCAGGCTGTACCCATCCACAAGGTGATTAAAGATAAGCCAATTATTAAAGTCCCGGGCTGTCCGCCCATTGCAGAGGTAATGACCGGTGTTATTACCTACATGCTGACCTTTGGCAAAGTGCCTGAACTCGACCGCCAGGGTCGTCCGAAAATGTTCTATAGCCAGCGCATTCACGATAAGTGTTACCGCCGTCCGCATTTCGATGCGGGACAGTTTGTGGAGCAGTGGGATGACGAAGGCGCACGTAAAGGCTATTGCCTGTACAAAGTAGGGTGTAAAGGACCGACTACGTATAACGCCTGTTCAACGGTGCGCTGGAACGAAGGGACATCATTCCCTATTCAGGCTGGTCACGGTTGTATCGGCTGTTCGGAAGACGGTTTCTGGGACAAGGGCTCCTTCTACGACCGCTTAACCGACATTAATCAGTTTGGCATTGAATCAAATGCCGATGAAGTAGGCACCGCCGTTGCGGGTGGTGTAGGCGCGGCCATTGCTGCACATGCTGCCGTCAGTGCGATAAAACGCGCGCAGCATAAGGGAGAACAAGAATAATGAATACGCCGTTAAATTCAAAATTATTAGACAGTTCAGGACGCCGCATTGTGGTAGATCCGGTGACCCGGATCGAAGGTCACATGCGTTGTGAAGTTAACGTGGATGACAACAATATCATCCGCAATGCCGTTTCAACGGGGACCATGTGGCGCGGTCTGGAAGTGATTCTGAAAGGCCGCGATCCACGTGATGCCTGGGCGTTCGTAGAACGTATTTGTGGTGTGTGTACTGGTTGTCACGCGCTGACCAGTGTCAGGGCCGTAGAAGATGCATTAGGCATCGATATTCCTTTGAATGCGCACCTTATCCGTCATTTGATGGACAAAACCCTTAACATCCATGACCACGTTGTGCACTTCTATCATTTGCATGCGTTGGACTGGGTAAACCCGGTAAATGCACTAAAAGCGGATCCGAAAGCAACCTCAGCGTTGCAACAGAAAGTGTCCTCATCGCATCCCTTGTCGAGCCCTGGCTATTTCCGCGATGTACAAACCCGTATTAAAAAGTTCATTGAAAGTGGCCAATTGGGCCTGTTTGCCAACGGATACTGGAGTAACCCGGCTTATAAACTGCCACCAGAAGCGGACTTGATGGCCGTTGCCCATTATCTTGAAGCGCTGGATATGCAAAAAGAAATCGTCAAAATCCATACGATCTTCGGCGGTAAAAACCCACACCCGAACTTTATGGTGGGTGGAGTACCGTGTGCGATTAACCTGGATGGCACGGGGTCTTCAGGTGCGCCGGTGAACATGACCAGTCTGAACTTTGTATTGGAGCGTATCCGCGAAGCGGAAGCCTTTATTAAAAATGTGTATATCCCGGATGTCATTGCTATTGCCACGCTTTACAAAGACTGGTTACACGGTGGTGGTCTGGCTGCGTCAAACGTACTGTGTTATGGCACACATACCGTGGTGCCGGGTGACAAATCTACCGACTTGCTACCAGCCGGTGCCATAATTAATGGCAACTGGGATGAAGTCCATCCGGTAGATGTTCGCGACCCGAATGAAATTCAGGAGTTCGTTGATCACAGTTGGTATCAGTATGCCAATGGGGCGAAAGGGCTGCATCCGTGGGATGGTGAAACCGAAGCAAAATTCGAATTGGGGCCAAACTTCAAGGGCACTAAAACGAATATCAAAGAACTGGACGAAAGTGCTAAGTACAGCTGGATAAAAGCGCCTCGCTGGAAAGGTCACGCCATGGAAGTAGGGCCGCTGGCTCGCTATATCGTCGCTTACGCGTCAGGCAAAGAATATGTTCAGGATCAGGTGGACCGTTCACTGTCGGCATTTAATCAGGCGACAGGCATGGATCTGGGTCTTAAGCAATTTCTGCCATCAACACTTGGCCGCACGCTGGCCCGTGCACTGTGTTCTGAACTGTGCGTGGATTCCATGCTGGACGACTGGCATCAATTGGTAAATAACATTAAAAACGGTGATACCTCTACGGCTAACGTTGAAAAATGGGATCCAAAAACCTGGCCGAAAGAGGCGAAAGGGGTGGGAACCAACGAAGCGCCTCGCGGGGCGTTGGGTCACTGGATTAAAATCAAAGACGGTAAAATCGAGAATTATCAGGCAGTGGTACCGACCACGTGGAATGGTTCTCCGCGCGACTCTGAAGGCAATATCGGGGCGTTTGAAGCCTCGCTGCTTAACACGCCAATGGAACGTCCGGACGAGCCGGTTGAAATCCTGCGAACCTTACACAGCTTTGATCCTTGCCTGGCCTGTTCGACGCACGTTATGAGCGAAGATGGTCAGGAGCTGACCAACGTGAAAATTCGTTAAGCGCTTGCGCTCACGGGAGACTCAACTATGTCTACGTCAGTTAAGAGAAAAGACCTGACCGACAATCACCACAGTGGTGAAGAGAAGGTCATTACCCGTCGTCAAACGGCGGTGTACGTGTACGAAGCGCCGGTGCGGTTGTGGCACTGGGTAACGGTATTTTCCATCATTACCCTGTGTATCACCGGGTATTTTATTGGTCAGCCGTTGCCGACCTTACCGGGTGAAGCCAGCGATAACTTTTTAATGGGTTATATCCGGTTTGCCCACTTTGCTGCGGCATATATCGTGACCATCGGTTTTATTGGCCGGTTGTACTGGGCGCTGGTGGGTAACCATCATTCCCGCGAACTGTTCTTTCCCAAGTTCTTTGTGAAAGCCTGGTGGAAAGAGGTGTGGCACGAGATGCGCTGGTACATGTTTATGGAAAAAACACCCAAGAAGTACATCGGTCACAATCCGTTGGCTCAACTTGGAATGTTCTTTTTCTTTATTCTTGGCATGATTTTCATGATCGTAACCGGTTTTGCGTTGTATAGCGAAGGTGCCGGGCAGGGCAGCTGGCAGGATACGTTATTCGGCTGGGTGATCCCGCTGTTTGGTCAGAGTCAGGATGTTCATACCTGGCACAGACTGGGTATGTGGTATCTGATCACATTTATTATGATCCATGTTTATGTGGCCATTCGCGAAGACATCATGTCGCGTCAAAGCCTGATCTCTACCATGATCAGTGGCTGGCGGATGTTTAAAGACGATAAGCCAGACTAAGCTCCTCAGTGGGGTGCGGGTGGAATTGTCGACCTGCCTGCGCCCCCATTCCTTTCACTCAATAACTGAAATGCGCATGCCGGAATCTCGAAACGTCAATCTGCCTGCATCCGGGCTTCGTTTTACCGGTCGAAAACCTGAACACCCCGGGGCGTTTCTGGAAC
>NZ_CFIDRX010000148.1:0-10668 GCF_984433645.1 Marisediminitalea sp. | reverse complement strand
GCTTGTTCGGTAGAGCCTGCGGTGACAATACTTAGCGCCGAGCGCAGAGGTTGTCCTAGCAAAGATGACAGGCCCGACAGCGGTCCGGGCAACAGTTTATCTATGATGAACTGTGTGTCTTTTAGCAAACTGTAGCGGTCATTGAGTAAGTGCACCACGTCGACCCGCACATCGGTAAATCGCAAGGTGCGACTGGCCGGGAAATAATTAGGTAAAGCACTCACAGACACTGCAACATGAGCACGGTAAATGGTGGTACCCAGTGCGCGAATTTCAACCGAACAAAACAACTGTAACGTTAACCGGTTGGTGCTGAGCGGCATGGTTAACTGACATTCCAGGCACTCAAAACTGCCTTCGCCGATGGGCACTTCCAGGGGGACTTTTATGGGAAAGTAGGGGCGAACGATATCGTTTAATTCAGCTTCAGTGAAGGCATCAAAGGTAAGGCGACCGGTTTTAAGTAAACAATACCCTACCAGTACGTGAAGCCTGTCCTGCCAGTTTAACTGCGATAATGCCAACTACCTGTCCTCTGCATAGGGTGAAAGCTGCTTCGGGGTTCTGCAATACGTTGAAGCGAGCGCTATGTTAACAGACCGAACGCCTCGCACCATCTCAGAATAGTGATTTATTTATAAGTAGCATACACCTTCCTGATAAAACCGGTTATTCTTGTAGGAGTATTAGGACTTCTGACAGGGCGTTAATGGCTTCGCGGCAATCGTTAACAGTGAATCAAAACCTGACTATTCGCTTGCTACGGGTACTGCGGTATAACAAAGCGCGGATTGAGCGGGCTATGGCGTTACTGCCTGCTGAGCACAAACCCCTGTTTCAGGTGCTACCGTTTCTGCTGCATATCAATCACCCTGAATTCCCCGGCTATGTTAGCAATAGCAATGTGCCAATTGGTCTGAATAATTTTTCTTTCCGCGATGAAATCAAAAACGCCCTGATGGATTTCTTTCCCATGCAGCACGTATTGATTGAAGACATCAAGCAGATCTGGCCGCGTCAGCGTGCAATCGATGCGTTATTGTTAATGGGGAGTATTGGCACTATAGCTCAATCAGATGAGTCGGATTTCGATTACTGGGTATGCGTCGACGGCAAGGCCCATACCCCTGAAGCGTTGTCGCTGCTGCAGGAAAAGCTCACCGCCATAGAACAGTGGGTGCAAGATCAGTACAACATTGAAGTACATTTCTTTTTGTCGGAAATAGACAAAGTTCGCAATAACGATTTTGGTATTGCTGAAGGTGAAAGCGCGGGCTCAGCACAGGCGGTGCTGTTAAAGTCCGAGTTTTATACCACCAATATATTGGTGGCGGGAAAAGCCCCATTCTGGTGGCTGGTGCCGGAATCGACAACTCAGCAGCAGTATTATGCTCTGCGTGAACATCTGGAAGAGGGCGGTTCACCGGATCCGGATTGGTTTATGGATCTGGGGCATATTGAGCGGCTCGATCCAAATGAACTGTTTGGTGCCGCAATCTGGCAATTGGGTAAGGCCATGGACTCTTCGTTTAAGTCTGTGATTAAAATGGCCAAGCTGGAAGTGTTTCTGGAAAATGCCGAGAACGAACAACCCCTGTGTAACCTGCTGAAAAAGCGGGTGCATAACGGTGATGAAGCACCGGGTAACGTGGCGACGATAGACCCGTACGCCCTGATGTTTGATCAGGTGATTGCGCACTATGAAGCAAAAGGCGATGACGACGTTGTGTTGTTGCTTCGTCAGTGCCTTTACATTAAGTGTGATTGCGAGCTCAGCAAAGCCGCGAAAGACAATGAGGCCTCGTTCAAGCGGCGTATTATGATTGGCTACGCTAAACGTTGGGGCTGGAGTCGCAATGACCTGATGCATCTCGACAACCTGGAGAACTGGTCATTTCAGGAAAAGATCCAGCTGTTCCGCCGAATTCATCAGTTTTTGATTCTGTGCTACCGCCGCATGTCCGGAAAAATGCCCAAGGACAATCAATTGGTCAGCCAGGAAGACATGACCGTTTTGGGCAGAAGGCTCGATACGTTTTACTCCAAAAAGCCGAATAAAATTGAGTTTTTGCGCAGCGGTATGGATGAGCTGGTGTATTGCCCTACGGTTACCTTAAAGCTGACCCGACGCAAAAATGGCACGTCGCTTTGGACCATGTACTCTGGCGATCAACTGGGTAAACTGAATAAGAGTGTGGAGAAAACCCGCATTACTAACGCTGCTTGTCTGGTGAGACTCATGCTGTGGTGTATTTGTAACCGGGTTATCGATGCCAACTCGGAAATCCTGTTGGATTATGACACAGACCCTATTTCTGAAAGTGACCTGTACCAGTTCGTGAAACACGCGGTAAATCTGTTTCCGCCGGTGAAAGTAAACTCATTGCCACGGTCCGCGCTGATTTCACCACAGAAAATTGAAGCCTGCCTGGTAGTACTTAACTTCACCACGTCGCGTTTAAAGGCCACCGTGGAAGATGTTGTAGTGATCTATTCCACGTCATGGGGCGAGACTTTTCTGGCAAATGGCGTAGAAGCCCTCAACGGTATTTGGTATGACTTGCAAGAAATGCCTGCCGGGTCACATTGCTGCGCATATGTGCCTCATTGCAGTCAGCGCCAGCGTGTATTCGATGCATTTTGTGATACTGCAGACCATGAGTTTCTGCTTCTGAGCTAGTTTTAGTTCTACCTGATCAAAACCATCCCGCATTGGCCGGAGCGCGAGTACTGATATACAACCCGTTGTCATCACGTCCATTTGGCCTTTGAATCCTATTGTTTAGATGCACCGATTTATTGACTGAGATTAACTATTTTTTTACATAAATACTTTGCAGCTAAAACGCAATTGCGTTAGCCTTTACTCAACTGGTATGACCATTGTGTCTTCCCCGTCATTATTGAGTTAGCAAGGAACAGGTTATGCAAATCCCGGTAGAGCAATACGACTACATTGTTGTAGGTGGAGGTTCGGCAGGCGCGGTGTTAGCGGCTCGCTTAACAGAGAATCCACTGGTACGCGTATGCTTGTTAGAAGCGGGCGGTCCCGACTCAAACCCTTTTATTCATATTCCGTTTGGCTTGTCGCTGTTAAGTCAATTCGACAATATTGGCTGGGGTTACAATACTGAGCCTCAGCCCCATTTGAATAACCGAGAGCTATTCTGGCCCCGGGGGAAAACACTGGGGGGCTCAAGCTCCGTTAACGCCATGTGCTACATACGTGGTCAGGTCGAAGATTACGACCGCTGGGCGGCAAACGGCGCGACAGGCTGGGACTTTAAAAGTGTGTTGCCGTACTTCAAAAAAGCTGAAGATTTCTGCAACGGCGCAGATGAATTTCACGGTGTTGGCGGGCCATTGGGAGTCGATAACCTGCGCTATACCTCTGAATTGTCTAACGCCTTTGTCGAGGCGGCTGAACACGTTTCGTTGCCGCAGTGTCACGATTTCAACCGTCATGACCGCGTTGGTCTCGGCATGTATCACGTTACGCAACGTGGTGGTCAACGTTGCTCTACGGCTAAAGGGTATCTCACCGAAGCGAAAAAGCGGGGTAACCTCACGGTGGTTACCCACGCATTAGCTGAGCGGATACTGATTAAACAGCAACGTGCCATTGGTGTGCAGGCCCGAGTGAAAGGGAAAGCGCGCCGCCTAATGGCAAATAAAGAAGTACTGCTAAGTGCAGGTGCGATAAATTCGCCTCATCTGTTGATGCTATCAGGTATCGGACCAGCTCAGGCATTACAGGATAAGGGCATACTGGTACAGCAAGATTTGCCCGGCGTTGGCCAGAATCTCCAGGACCATCTCGATGCCATTGTGCAATACCGAACCTCAGTGCGAACCGGCTACGCGATTGCATTTGGTGCATTGCCTCAGTACATCCGCGCGACTTTCCGTTATGCCTTCAAGCGCGACGATATCTTTTCTTCCAATGTGGCTGAAGCCGGTGGCTTTGTTAAGTCCTGCATGGCGGGCGACTTCCCCGATATTCAATATCACTTTTTGCCAGCCATCCTCGAGGACCACGGTCGACAGTTTTCCTTCGGTTACGGGTATGGGGTACACGTGTGCAATCTTTACCCTAAAAGCCGCGGTGAAATTCGTCTGCAAAGCAATCATCCTGCAGATCATCCGGCCATTGAGCCAAATTACTTGTCTCATGAAGACGATATTAAAGTGATGGTAGACGGCGTTAAACAAGCTAAAGCCATTTTAGACAGCAAAGCGTTCAGCAAATTCAAAGGCAAACCGGCTGTCGGCGAAGTGGACTTTGGCAACGATGACGAGATCGCCGGATTCATTCGCGAGCAGGCCGAAAGTATTTATCACCCGGTTGGCACTTGTAAAATGGGGGCCGATGACGACCCTATGGCGGTGGTAGATACACAGCTCAGAGTACGAAATATTGCTGGGCTCAGGGTCGTGGACGCGTCGGTAATGCCGGATCTGGTTGGGGGAAATACCAACGCACCAACCATTATGATCGCCGAGCGGGCGGCGGAATGGATTCGTCAGGCGCAAGAGTAATTGCCTGGAAGCGGGACCTAGCCCCGCTTCAATAACATGGCAACCGTGCAATCACACATATCGTCGATGTGCTCTGAATCGGCATAGACACCATCAATAATCAGCCGTGCAAGTCCGTGTAAGGTCGCCCAGATGACCTGCGTTTGTCGCAGTGCAGGCATTGACTGAGCAATAATGCCTTCCTGTTGCCACTGGGTGATTTTATTGAGCATAAACTGAAATGCGGGATAAGCGATTTCTTTCAGTTGATCGTCAGCCTGACCCGTTTTCCAGATAGGGTGGCCAAACATCAAATCGTATAACTGAGGGTTGCTGGCCGACCAGTGGATGTAGCCATGCACAAACTGACCTAAGCGTTCCTCGGGTGTCATGTCAGGCGAGTTGGCCCTGGCTTTTGAAATCGCTATCCACTGCTCGAATCCCCGCGCGGCTACTGCGTTTAACAACGCGTTTTTGTCGCGAAAATGGTGATACAACGCAGAACGAGACACGCCCACGTCGTCGGCAAGCTTGCGCAATGAAAGGGCATCAACGCCTTGTGATTCAATACGTTGCGCGGCTGCTTCAAGTAGTGCGGCGCGCAGGTCACCATGGTGATACGTCTGATTGCCACGCCCGGTGGTCTGCTGCATGAATTATCCCGTAATAAGCGTTCTTGCTGCTAGCATAATGTTAATCTTGACAGTGTCAAATTATAAGCCTATCTTGACACTGTTTAGTTTTAAAAGAAAACAATAAAAGAGGGCACCCATGACTCAGGCAACTGCGGTAGAAAAACACCCGCTGTACCCACATCTGTTCGAGCCGTTAGATTTAGGCTTTACTCAACTTAAAAACCGGATCCTGATGGGCTCCATGCACACCGGCCTTGAAGAAATGCCGGGCGGTCATGCCCACATGGCGGCATTTTACGGCGCTCGCGCAGCCGGTGGAGTCGCACTTATCGTAACCGGCGGTATTGGGCCGAATGACGAAGGGGCAACCCACGCCGAGACCAAACGCCTCGACAGTGATGAAGCGGTAGCTAATCACAAGCAGGTAACCGATGCCGTGCACGCCAATGGCGGCAAGATTTGTATGCAGATCCTGCATACCGGCCGTTATGCCTACAACCCAAAACTGGTCGCTCCGTCTGCACTGCAAGCGCCCATTAACCCGTTCAAACCGAAAGCGCTGACGAACGACGAAATTGAAAAGCAAATCGATGACTTTGTGTTTGCCGCTACGCAGGCTCAGCGCGCTGGTTACGACGGCGTTGAAATCATGGGCTCAGAAGGCTATTTCCTGAACCAGTTTATTGCTGCCCGCACCAACCATCGGGACGACGAGTGGGGCGGCGATTATGCAAACCGCATGCGTTTGCCAGTGGAAGTCGTGCGCCGCGTTCGCGAAGCCGTGGGCGAAGACTTCATTATTATCTATCGCTTGTCTATGTTGGACCTTGTTGAGGGGGGCTCCAGCTACGATGAGATCCTGACATTAGGCAAAGCCATCGAAACGGCGGGTGCGACTATCATTAACACCGGCATTGGCTGGCATGAGGCACGAATTCCCACCATCGCCACCAAGGTGCCGCGCGCGGCGTTTACCTGGGTAACCGCCAAATTCCGCAAACATCTGTCTATTCCGGTGATTACCTCAAACAGAATTAATATGCCCGACGTGGCGGAGTCGGTTATTGCTCGTGGCGATGCCGATATGGTGTCGATGGCGCGTCCGTTCCTGGCGGACCCTGATTTTGTAATTAAAGCCGAGCAACAACGCGCAGATGAGATTAACACCTGTATTGGTTGTAATCAGGCGTGTCTGGATCACGTATTCAACGGTAAATTAACCAGCTGTCTGGTAAACCCGTATGCGTGCCATGAATTAATGATCACTATGAAGCCTGCTGAAGCGGTAAAAACCATTGCCGTTGTTGGTGCTGGTCCTGCAGGATTAGCGGCAGCCACGACGGCCGCGCAGCGCGGACACAAAGTGGTGTTGTTTGATGCCGCCGATAAAATCGGTGGGCAATTTAATATTGCGCGCCAAATTCCGGGTAAAGAAGAGTTTAACGAGACCTTGCGTTACTTTGGCAAACAACTCGAGTTGCTGGGGGTCGATGTACGATTGAATACGCCGGTTACCGCAGAAACACTGAACGAAGGCGGGTTTGATGTTGTGCTGCTGGCCACCGGTATTGTGCCGCGGACGCCGGCCATCGAAGGTATTGAGCACAGCAAAGTGCTGACATACCTGGACGTACTGCGCGATAAAAAGCCGGTAGGTGGCAAAGTGGCTATTATTGGTGCTGGTGGTATTGGCTTTGATACTGCAGAGTACCTAAGCCACGGCAAATCTGTACCTAGCCAGGATATTGAAGCCTTTATGCGCGAGTGGGGGATTGATATGACTCTGGAGGCGCGTGGTGGGGTTGAGGGCATGAAGCCACAACCAGAACCATCACCTCGGCAGATTGTATTGCTACAACGCAAGTCTTCAAAAGTTGGGGCTGGCTTGGGTAAAACTACGGGTTGGGCGCACCGTTTAGGATTGCAAATGAAAGGAGTGCAAATGATCCCGGGCGTGCAGTACGACAAAATTGATGATGCAGGCTTGTACATTACCGTCGACGGTGAGCAAAAGCTGCTCGATGTCGATAACGTGATCATCTGTGCCGGGCAAGAGCCGCAGCGCGCACTGGTCGAAGGGCTGTCTGTTCCCCACCATTTGATTGGTGGTGCTGATGAAGCGCTGGAACTGGATGCCAAACGTGCGATTGCACAGGGCACTAAGGTCGCGTTAAAACTCTAGCAACGCCATAACGGGCAGTCAGGAAATACCGTTAATTCCTGGCTGCCAATACGAGTTCGGCTTTGTCCTGATCGAGCTGGAAACGAAATTGTTTAAGTACGTTCATCCCCAATAATCCGTCGTTGTTACCTGAAAAGGTGCGCGGTAAAACCAACACACCTACATCTTTTAGCGTGTAGGGGCCGAGTGTTAGCGACTCTATTCTGACCAACGGTGCACGAATAGGGCCTCCCGCTGTATTTACGTCAAACAAACCTAGCATTTGCAACCGGTTAAAGCGTTGAAGCCGGCGATAAACATCGCGATTAATGGCGGTACTGCTGGCGCCAGTATCCAATAGCAGTTTGGTGTCTGTACCCTGCATATTCACATCTACCAGGTAGTGTTCGCCATATTTTTCCAGGCTTACCCGAGAAGTGAGTGTTTTGTCGGGCAGACTATTGTCAAAAGTGTCTTCATTATTGTTCTCGGTTTGCGCGGTTTGCATGCGACTGCGCAGCTTCTCAGCGCCAGGGTGGTCTGGCGGTAAACTGGCGAGCGTATCTTCCATCAGAATGTACTTTTGTTGCTGAGCGTAGGATTCGGCCAGCAGTAAAATCAGCGAACGGTCGGTCGGAAATAGCTGAAACAACGGCTCGATAAACTGCGCCAACATATCCCACTCGTGCCCTTCGTAGAGTGCGCGAATAGCTTCGTCTCGCAGACTTTCAACGCGGGTTGACAGTACTTCCTGTTGGTCGGCGGGTAACACGTCATCATCCAGCAGGCCGTAAAAGTGCGTCAGTGCCAGAGACAACGGTTGTGTTGCCAGCAACCAGTCCGCTTCCAGAAGTAATAAGTCCGGATTGTCGAAGTGGTCCCGACTCATGCGCTGTATAAACGCCTCGACGTGGCCGTATTCACCGGCTGCTAACCATGCTCTTGCCTGACTAATTGACTCACTGTTTAATTCAGTCATTACTGCAGTGGTTGCAGTATCGGATACTGACGAACTACCTTGCGAGTCGAGGTTGTTTGACGTGCCTGATTGCTGACTCAGTGTTGTTTGCGGCGCCGTTGCCCGGCGTTGCTCAGCAAAGGACTCTGGAGTCTCAAGCGCACGTTCTCGCTCAGCAAAAGCGGCGTCGGCCGATTCGATGTTATCCAGCAATAAATAGCCATTGAGTGCAACTGAACACAGCAACGCAAGCGTGACTAACTGAGCGTAACGAGACATAGTAAATTACTGTCCTTGTGTGGCTGGGATAACCGCTCCCTGGTAAACCTCTGCAAAGGGGCGCGGCATTCTTGCCGGCTGACCTGAGGATAACTTAACACAGATAAATCGGGTTTTGCCACGGTACAGGGTTTCGCCTGTGTTCGCTCGTATGTACTGGAATTCCCGGGTCAGCTGTAAACGCCCATCACAGGCCACAATCCAGGTCGCACACAGTAGCTCATCTTCGCGAAAAGCCGGTTTAACATAGTCCAGCTCGTGGCGCACAATCACCATGGCCCGGTCCAGGGCTTTATAGTCCTCAAAACTCAGCCCCAGTGACTGCGAGTGCTGCCATGCGACGTTTTCCTGTTGGCTCAGGTAAGCCACGTTATTAACATGTTGATAATGGTCTATGTCTTGTTCCTGAATTTTCCAGGACACAACAAACGGGGCGGGGTACTGCCAGGGCGAAGAATCAGACATCGGGTAAAGGGTTATCCGTGGTTAAGTTTACGCGCTCGTCGAGTAAAGCGTCGTTTAATTCAGATTCTGCCGCAATCACAGGTTCGATAAACGCACTTACATCTCCCAGCCCTTTAAACGCGCTAAAGCCGCGGTAGAGGAAGTCGTGTAAGGCCAGTAATCCTGCCATTTTGGCGGGGCGACGCGACAGTTTTATAATCAATCCAATGCCGGGGATTTTTACCACGTCAGCCAATTGTTCTCCTAACGAAGCCACAATAGCAATTTGCGTAGCCCGGTCTTCGGCTCTGCCAACCGTGCGATACGCAGCTGCGTAGCTGTCGCGGTTAAGCGGTTCGTCATTTAACTGCTGGGCTATCGCCATATCCAGTTCAAACGACAGGGCATTGAGCATTAGCGCTTTATCCAGCGCCACCATTGCCTTGTTCGGTAAGGCTTTGGCGAGCTTTGGGATCACGCGAATTAAGTCTGCGTCGCGCTGACTAAAATCTTTTGGACCGTAAAGCTCATCTACAAAAAAGGTAATCGCATCGTGGTATTCAGCCTGGTCGGCCATATGGGCATGCGTGGTCAGCAGTCGCTTGCACTGCCAGCGTTGTACAGCCTGAATGTCCTCCAGAATGCCTATTTGCTGTGCCAGTTGCCGTCTGGCATTAACCTGGCGGAGATGGGCAATTAAGGACTCTACCACGTACTATCACCTTTCATTTACAGGGGAAGGCCATGATATCTGGCTTCATGCAGCAATACAATCTGGTGGCAGGGCGCTGTATTTGGTATCCTCCGCGGCACATTTTATCCCGGCAGTACACCTTAGTCAGCGACATGAATACCGCGTGTGAATTACAATTCGATGAGACGCCGCACACTGATGCAGATCAGCAGGTGCCCGTGCTTATTAAGCTCTTTAATGACACGTTTTCCGACGCTTACGCAACCAAGCTGGTACTAGGCGGTGATGAACCAGTGTACTTGCCCGTTGGTCGTCCCTGTGCAGCCCTCAATTCTGCCAACAAGGCACTGTGCGAGTATCATCAGATTGTTTTTGCGCACGGTTATTTCTCCAGTGCGCTACACGAGGTAGCACACTGGTGTGTTGCCGGGGAAGCACGCCGGCAGTTGGAAGACTATGGCTATTGGTATTGCCCCGATGGCCGCAATGAAAAACAACAACGTGAATTTGAGCAGGTAGAAGTGAAACCCCAGGCGTTAGAATGGGCCATGACCATAGCCGCAAACCGCCGTTTTCAGGTCAGTACCGATAACCTGAACGGGGTGGAGCCAGACCGTCACGGATTTACCCGGCGGGTAAGGGCGCAACTCGTAACCTACCTGCAAACGGGTTTTCCCAAACGGGCCCAGATGTTTATTGACGCGCTTCGCGCTGAGTTTAACGGTCCGAAACTCACCACACAGTGGCTGGATGAGGTGTATCCTGATGAATAACACATTCCGACTTGGTGTCGTCATCAATCCCTATGCCGGTATTGGCGGCAGCGTGGGCCTGAAAGGCAGCGATGGCGCAGACATTCGCGACAAAGCACTGGCAATGGGGGCGGAAAAGCTCGCCAATCAGAAAATGGCCCGTGCACTTAGCGTTGTGCAAAACGCGAGTGGGTTCACTGTACTTACCGCTGGCGGCGAAATGGGGG
>NZ_CFIDRX010000147.1:0-10715 GCF_984433645.1 Marisediminitalea sp. | reverse complement strand
CGCGGAATAGGTAACCAGGCCGTGAATAATGAGCACCACCAACACCACCATGAAGTATTTAACCAGGCTGATTATTGTGCCCAGTTCAATACTGGCAAACAGTTTGGCCATCAATACGAAAACCCCGTACGGTGCCAGGTTCATAATAATGGTAACCAGACGCATAATAACGGTGTTCAGATCTTCAAAGAATGCCGCGACGCGCTTGCCAGCATCGCCGGTCATGGCCATTGCGACACCAAGTAATACAGCAAACACAATAATTTGCAGCATATTACCCTGAGCTAAGGCATTGATTGGATTGCTGGGGAACATGTTAACAATAACCTGCGACAGGGAAGGGGCTTCTTTTGCAGCATAGGTCGTTTCAGCCTGCAGGTTCAACCCTTCACCCGGAGCAACCAGCAAACCTGCCATGATGGCCAGTGACACTGCAATCCCGGTTGTGAGAATGTAGAAACTGATAGACTTGATGCCCAGTCTGCCTAATTTGGATGGATCAGACAGTGAGCTGGTACCGCAAATCAGTGACACTAACACCAGCGGTACCACCAGCATTTTCAGGCTGGAAATGAAGATTTGCCCGAGGGTTGAAAATATACCTTCGACCAAAATGCTATACGTGGAAACTTCCATCGAGAATATCGAAAAGCGTAAATCTCCGCTATCATCAAATATAAATTGAAGCAGGGCACCAATAATGATTCCGGCAATCATGCCGATAAAGATGCGTGCAGTTAAGCTGTACTTGTGTGAAGACTGAGACATGTAAATTCCCTGAAATGTTATTTTATTATTGTACTTAGTTAGTGTGCCAGATTCAGAGCAGTTTTAAATACTTAAAATGACCCAATCACGGTAAAGAGGTCCAGGAAGACGATGAAAATGCAATCTCTACGCTTATTATCCACCATGTGGGCACTGTTGTTACTTGTTGCGTGTGGTGGCGGTGGTGAGGTATCGAGGGATGACGATCCTGGTACCGTTACGCCTGATCCCACCTACAGTATTAGCGTAGCGCTCACCGACAGTGCCGGTGAAACGAGTACAGAATTAACCGGCGATTCGCCACTGACCTTGCGGGCCACGGTCACGGATGGCGACGGCAACCCCGCGTCAAACCAGGTTGTGTCGTTTAGTTTTTCGGTTGAAAACCTGGCGCGCTTTTCCAACGATACCGGTACAGCATTAACCAACAGTGAAGGCGTCGCGACAATAACGCTGATCGTGGGCGAACTGTCGGGCAGCGGCATGGTTACAGCAACACTGGACTCCACCACCAGTGCACAAGTTGGTTTTACGTCTTCAGGTACCACCGCAACGGTTGAAACGCCTGAATCCCTTGAAATTTTCTCCAGTCAGTCGCAACTGTCTTCAAGTGGCAACGACGAAGTGGAGTTGTGGGCCGTCGTTAAAAATGCACAAAACATCCTGCTGGAAAATGTCACGGTGTCGTTCTCGGCCGACAATAACGCTGCCATTGCTGAAACCCAGCCGATTACCGATGAAAACGGCACCGCGCGGGTTCAGTTAAGAACCGGCGGCGACAAGGAAAATCGCACCATTACTGTGACTGCCACGGTATCGGGTGAAACTACGCTAACCGAAACGTTGAGCATAAACGTGGTGGGTACTGAAATTGATATAAATGGTGCAACGTCTGCTATTATTGGCGATGCCGTTAACGTAACAATTAGCCTTGAAGACTCCGACAATGTAGGGATTGCTGGCGAAGCCCTTACGCTTGTAGTTACAGACCCAAGCGGTGCAGACGTGACGGCAACGACGGTGAATAATGTAGAGCCAGTGACAGGCGACGAGGGCCGTGTTTCTATTCAGTTTACCGCTCCAGCGTCAGGTACCTATGCTTTAACTGCCAGCGCGTTAAACACCCAAAGCAGCTTTGAAATAGAGGTACAACAGGACGAGTTTGTTTTCCTGAACGCGCCGGATGTGAACAACGTTGAAGAAGACATTGCGTTAAATACCAACTTCCCACTGCAAATCCGCTGGCTGCGCGATGCTAATCCATTTGCGGGTGGCGCTGTTAGCTTTGCAATTTCTCGCGGCAGCATTGTGAGTGCGGATGCCACGACCGGCGCCGACGGTATTGCAAATCTTACTGTTGCGTCCACCAATGCGGGTTTGGCGACCATTTCCGCGACAGGTACTGACGGTGCCGGCGTTGAAGTCTCGACCCAAATTGACATTGCCTTTATTGCGACCGATGCAGAAACCTTGATACTGGATGCAACACCTGACTCGATTGGGCCAGATGGGCAAACCAGCACAATCTCTGCTGTCGTGTTGGACGCAGATGGCAACCGTGTTCGCAACAAGCTGGTTAATTTTGAAGTGAACGACGTATCAAACGGCAACCTGACCGATGCACAAAGTCGCACGGACCGCCGGGGTATCGCTACGACGGTGTATGAATCAAATGCCGTGAGCACGTATCAAAGTGTAGAAGTAACGGCGTATGTAAATGATGAGCCGACCGTTACCAACACAACATTCCTGACAGTGGGTGACCGGCCTTTTGATATCTCTATGGGTACCGGCAATCTGATTGAAGCGCCGCAGCAGTCTTCTTACAGTAAAGAGTTCTCGGTGTTTGTAACGGATGCCGATGCAAACCCGGTGGAAGGCACATCGTTAACGTTCAGTGCGACGCCGGTTATTGAAACGGTAGGCTATGCATACTTCAAGGGCTATTGGTTGTGGGATGAAGATGATTCCATCCACTACCAGGTTATCACCGCTCAATGCTACAGCGAAGATGCTAACGGTAATGGTCGTCTGGATGTCGGTGAAGACTTAAATGGAGACGGGCAGCTAACACCGGGTAACACAGCAGCAATCGATGCTGATGCAACAACCGATGAAAACGGGCAAGCGCTGATTGAGTTGAATTATCCGAAGCAATACGGCGGTTGGGTGCAGCTAACACTAAGCGCGAGAGGGGAGTCGTCAGGTACTGAGTCAGTCGATACTATGCAGTACACGCTGGGCGTATCCGCTGAAGATCGCAGTACACAAGGTTCACCACCTCCGTCGAGCACATGGGGAACCAGCAACAGCTGCGCAGATACCCTGTAGACCCTAACAACCACATACAAAAAAAGCCGCTCCTGAAGTCAGGAGCGGCTTTTTTGTTGTTCCTAAGAACCGGAACTAGTCAATTCAATCAGGCTTGCTGGAACGGGTACACCGAACCCAGTTTCAGGATTTGAGTCAGCTGGTCTAACGCGGTACGAGATTCAGTGAGTAACTGCGGGTCACGTAAATCGTCTTCGGTCAGTACATCGCGGTAATGTTTCTCTACCCAGTTGTTCAGTTTACCGAATAACTCGTCATTCATTAGCGTGTTCGGATTTACCGCCGCTAATTCTGCATCGGTCAGCGCTACGCGTAACCGCAAGCAAGCCGGGCCACCGCCGTTGCGCATGCTTTGTTTAACATCAAAGTAGTTAACGCTTTTTACCGGTGTATTGCGTGTAACAAGCTCTGCAAGGTATTGTTCTACAACCGGGTTCTCCTGACACTCAGACGGCGCAATAATAGTCATGTTGCCATCGGGCAGGGTAACTAACTGGGTGTTAAACAAGTACGTTTTAATCGCATCCTGCACAGACACTTCACTGTCTTTTACTTCAATAAAGTGCAGCGGTTGTTCGCCAAATTTTTGTTGAATTTCAGCAATCGCCGCAGCGCTGTTGTGAAACGCCTGCTGATGGTAAAACAGTACGTTTTGATTACCGACGGCAATCACGTCGTTATGGAACACACCCTGGTCAATGACATCCGGGTTCTGCAGAATATACACCACGTTTTCGTCGCTCAGACCATGCAAACGCGCAACTGCCTGGCTGGCTTCAAAGGTTTGACGAGCCGGGAATTTTTTCGGCTGCGGACGGTCGTTTCTGAACGCGTGACGGCCGTACACAAAAATCTCAACACCTGCGTGCCCATACTCACTGCACAAACGCGTGTGGTTAGCTGCGCCTTCGTCACCAAAATGCTCGTTGTCGGGCAGGTGAGTGTGGTGAGCAAAATACTTGCTGTTCGCAAAGGTCGCTTTCAGAATATTGCCGGTCACCTGTGGTTCCAGTGAACGGTGAAACTTGTTAGTCAGGTTAGCCGGTGTGAAATGCACTTTACCGTCGGCAGTATCGGCACTTGGCGATACGGTGGCCGCGTTGGCTGTCCACATGCTGGACGCTGAGCAGCAGGCTAAAAAGATTTCACGCGCCTGCTTGCCGGCTTGCTCAAGTACGCTGGCATCAGAGCCGCTGAATCCCAGTCTGCGCAGTGTGGCAATGTCAGGCCGTTCCTGAGGGGCTAACACGCCCTGCACCAGACCCATTTCCGACAGTGCCTTCATCTTCTTAAGGCCTTGTAAAGCGGCTTCTTTGGGGTTACTGGCGGCGTTGGCATTTGAATAAGACGCAACATTGCCAAAGGACAACCCGGCGTAGTTATGCGTTGGACCCACCAGACCATCAAAATTCGCTTCACAATATTGCATGATTTCCTGCCTTATTCTTTATTAACCGGGTATCACTGACTTGGTAATTTCCGGTTCTGTCGCTATAAATGTAAACGGTGTAACGGCGAATCAAAGCCGCAATACCATACCTAACTCGGGCGCATTATACGTAAATTAGTGGCGGTGCCAATCGCGGTGGTTAAAATATGAGCTAATATTGCTGTGCAAAAAAACATCATTGCGAATAAGTATGAAGAAGAACTTGTTTTCCATTCACTTTGTAGATATATGTTAAAAAAAGAAGCGTTAGCCTGTATGAGTGAATCTGCCTTGTTATTTTTCTGGCTTAGCATCAAAAACTTAAATTTTTCAAAGGTTTAATTCTTATTTATGACAAAATCACTGGTCATAGTCGAGTCACCGGCCAAAGCGAAAACAATTAATAAATATCTCGGTAAAAATTTTATCGTAAAATCTTCCGTGGGCCACGTACGCGATCTACCAACTAAAGCTTTAGGCAAAGTCGAGCCGAAAAAAAGCGCCAAAGAACTGAAAACGTATTCGGACGAAGAGAAGGCCGAGTACCTCAGAAAATTTGAATATCAGAAGCTGGTTGACCGCATGGGTGTCGACCCGCAACACAACTGGAAAGCACACTATCAGGTGCTGGAAGGCAAAGAAAAAGTCGTTAATGAGCTTAAAAAGCTCGCCAAAGATGCCGACACCATCTACCTCGCAACGGATTTGGACCGCGAAGGAGAGGCCATCGCCTGGCATTTACAAGAGTTGTTGGGTAAGAAAGACAAAACCTATCAGCGCGTGGTATTTAACGAAATTACCAAAAACGCAATAAAAGAAGCGTTCGAACATCCGGGTGAAGTGAACACCGCACGGGTTAACGCCCAGCAAGCGCGACGTTTCCTCGACCGCGTTGTAGGCTTTATGGTGTCGCCACTGTTGTGGAAAAAGATCGCCCGTGGCCTGTCTGCCGGACGGGTTCAGTCTGTTGCGGTGCGCCTGGTTGTAGAGCGTGAACGCGAAATCAAAGCGTTTGTGCCCGAAGAGTTCTGGGATGTACACGCCGATTTAACCACAGCGTCCAGCGATGCGCTGCGCATGCAGGTTATGAAGCAGGCCGGAGAAAACTTCAAGCCGGTTAACAAAGCGCAAACCGACGCAGCGGTAGCCCTGTTAAAAGATGCTCCGTACGAAGTGATCAGCCGCGAGTCGAAACCAACTCAGAGCCGCCCGTCAGCACCGTTTATTACATCTACATTGCAACAGGCTGCCAGTACGCGTCTGGGCTTT
This sequence comes from Marisediminitalea sp., assembly GCF_984433645.1. Lineage (NCBI taxonomy): Bacteria > Pseudomonadati > Pseudomonadota > Gammaproteobacteria > Alteromonadales > Alteromonadaceae > Marisediminitalea > Marisediminitalea sp. The sequence continues at coordinate 4,918 of NZ_CFIDRX010000147.1, read as the reverse complement.
GGTGTAAAGAAAACCATGATGCTGGCCCAACGCTTGTACGAAGCAGGTCACATTACCTATATGCGTACCGACTCAACAAACCTGAGTCAGGAAGCGCTGGATGCGTGTCGCGGTTTCATTGACGACAACTTCGGCAGTGCCTATTTGCCAGCGTCGCCTAACCGTTACGGTAGCAAAGAGGGCGCACAGGAAGCTCACGAAGCCATCAGGCCTTCAAACGTCAATACCCAGGCTGCCAGTCTAAAAGACATGGAACGCGACGCACAGCGTCTCTACGAGCTTATTTGGCGACAATTTGTGGCGTGTCAGATGACACCTGCAAAATATGACGCCACAACCGTGAAAGTTGCAGCCGGTGATTTTGAGCTGGTTGCCAAAGGCCGGGTACTGAAATTCGACGGTTGGACCAAAGTGCAACCGCAAAAGAGCAAGAAAGGCGACGAGGACAAGTTACTGCCAGACGTGAAGCCGGGCGACACGCTGAATTTACAGCAGTTGGATCCCAAGCAGCACTTCACTAAACCGGTAGCGCGTTTTAACGAAGCGTCGTTGGTAAAAGAGCTTGAAAAGCGCGGGATTGGCCGTCCGTCAACCTATGCCAGCATCATTTCGACGATTCAGGATCGCGGCTACGTGCGTTTGGAAAACAAACGTTTTTACGCCGAGAAAATGGGCGAGATCGTAAACGATCGCCTGATGGAAAACTTTGATGACCTGATTGGCTATGACTTTACGGCCAACATGGAACAACAGCTGGACGAAATCGCAGAAGGCCATAAAGACTGGAAAAAAGTCCTGGATTTGTTTTATTCCGATTTCTACCAGAAGTTACTGCGTGCCGAGCAAGATCCTGAAGAAGGCGGAATGCGCCCCAATCAGGCTGTACCGGTTGCAATTGATTGCGGCAAGTGCAGTCGCCCCATGAACGTTAGAACAGCCAGCACAGGCGTGTTCTTGGGCTGCTCAGGTTACAATCTGCCGCCAAAAGAACGTTGTACCAACACCATGAACCTGACTTCCGGTGAGGAAGTGGTAAAAGTGGATGACGACGACGAGCAGGAAACCGCAGATTTACGCGCCAAACGCCGTTGCCCTGAATGTGGCACGGCAATGGACAGCTATCTGGTCGACGAAACCCGCAAGCTGCATGTGTGCGGTAATTCACCGGCATGTCCCGGCACTTACGTAGAGCAGGGCACGTTTAAGATCAAAGGCTACGACGGCCCCATCATTGAATGCGACAAGTGTGGCAGCGATATGGAGCTGAAGAACGGCCGATTCGGTAAGTACTTCGGTTGTACCAACACAGAGTGTAAGAACACCCGTAAGTTACTGAGAAACGGTGAAGCTGCGCCGCCTAAGGAAGATCCGGTAGATTTACCTGAGCTGCCATGTGAGAAGAGCGATGCGCACTTCGTATTACGCGATGGCGCGTCCGGTATTTTCCTGGCTGCCCACAATTTCCCGAAATCGCGGGAAACACGGGCACCTAAAGTGGAAGAGTTGGCGCGCTTCCGCGACCGTTTGTCACCGAAGTTTTACTATCTTGCGGACGCGCCTAAAGCCGATCCGGACGGTAACCCGTCTATAGTTCGCTACAGCCGTAAAACCAAGCAGCAGTATGTTATGTCGGAAGATGCCAAAGGCAAAGCGACAGGATGGTCTGCCTGGTACGAAAACGGCAAATGGCAACCCAAAGACACTAAAAAGAAATAAACAGGTTCAGGTAAATGGCATCGTTACAAGAACAGTTACTCAAAGCAGGCTTGGCAGACAAATCAAAAGCGAAACAAGCCCGCTCTGAGAAGCGTAAAAAACAGAAGCTGAAAAACAAAGGCGCAGCCGTTGAGCAAGACGCCAGCAAAGTCGCAGCGCAAGCTGCGGCAGAGGCTAAAAAGGAACGGGACCGCGAGCTGAATCAGCAACGCAAAGCGGAAGCAGACAAAAAAGCGGTAGTAGCGCAAATACGCCAGCTTATTACCACCAACCAGCAGCCGAAAGGTGATGGCGATACGCTACTCAATTTCACCGACGACAATGTGGTAAAACGCATGTACGTCAGCGCAGCAGTGCACAAACTGGTACTGGATGCGCGACTGGCAGTGGTGAGACTGGACGAAGAATACGCACTGGTACCCACCCCAGTAGCCGACAAAATCGCCGAACGTGATGAAAACGTGGTGGTATACCGCGCCGATCTCCGCGAGGAGAACAAAGCGAAATCGGAAGAAGATGACTGGTACGCCGACTACGAAATACCGGACGATTTAACCTGGTAATTGGTTCTTACACCTTCAATACAAAAGCCAGCACGGACAATGAAGTGACCCCCAATAGTTGGACAATTCAATTACTGGGATCTTTTTATGTCCAAATATCATAGAGCTATTAAGTTAAAGCTCGCGCAACTAACTCAAGAAGAAAGTTCTAGGATTATAGGTTCAAAATACAAAATCAACGCTAATCTTATTCGCTACTGGTCTCAGGTCTATCGCCTGAATGGTGCTAATAGCTTTATTCATAAGCAATTACCTTACACGCTTGAATTTAAACTTCACGTACATAAAACAATGTCTGAGAATCGTTGGTCATTCTCGCATACCAGTGCCTACTTCGACTTATCGTCCCCCGGTATTCTATTTCAGTGGCAAAAGCTTTGTGCTCGCGATGGTATCTCCGGTATTAAACCAAAGAAAAAAGGTAGGCCTCGCGTGACAAACGACTCTTCTACGCCAAAACCATCAGTTGAAATGACAGAAAAAGAACTAAAAGAAGAGTTGGACTATTTACGTGCTAAGAATGCTGTTCTAAAAAGTTAGAAGCCTTGGCTCAAGCCAGAAAGAAACAAGCAAAGACAAAACGATAGTTGTCGAAGAGTTCAAGGCAATATACAGCTTACAACACTTATTGAAAATCACGGGCCTCCCAAAGAGCGTATATTACTATCACCGTAATACGTTGTAACGGCCGTGCCCCAATACTGATTTACGCGTAAAAATACGTGATATCTATCACAAACATAAAGGGCGGTATGGCTATCGTAGAATTACTTCTGCCCTGAGAACGAAGGGCCTGCTGATTAACCACAAGCGCGTGCAACGTCTGATGAACGAGCTTGGTTTAAAATCCAAAGTCAGACCTAAACGTTATAAATCCTACGAGGGAGAAGTTGGCAAAATCGCAGACAATACGCTCAATCGGGAATTTACGGCAGAGAAACCCAATCGAAAATGGGTGACCGATGTGACAGAGCTTAAGGTTAAAGAGCAGAAGGTCTATCTGTCACCAATAATTGACCTGTTTAATCAGGAAGTTGTCAGCTATGAAGTACGGACATCGGTCACATTACCATTGGTTACTGATATGCTTAAAGCCGCGACAAGTAAACTACAGCAGCATGAAAAGCCACTTATCCATTTGGACCAAGGGTGGCTATATCAAAACAAACAGTTCCAGAACCATCTCAAAGCGAAAGGGTTATACCAATTAGCATTGAAGTATGATCTAATTAGTAGCCACCTATCATCGTTATTCTGAGTTGTGATTATGCTGTCTTCAGCTGATTTACTGAGACTGTCGAAAAAGGAAAAGAACCCCAATAAACGTCTGAGACTATTAGCAGTCTCACTTTATTTGGAATGCCACAATCGAGCGCAGGTTGCTCGGCAACTTAAAGTAGCTCGTCGCAGTGTGAATAATTGGGTAAGTGAATATTTGGCTCATGGATTATCAGGTTTGGATGATAAACCTCGCCTGGGCAAACGTTCTTCACTTTCTTTAAAACAAAAGCAGCAGTTATCTCGTTTCATAGATAAAAGAGCGCAGTCTGATAAGGGTGGAAGGCTAACAGGCATGCATATTAAAGAGTATATACAGTCTGAATTTGGGGTGGATTATCATCTAAACCATATTTATAAGATTCTTGGCTATTTGGGTTATAGTTGGATAACCAGCCGCTCAAAGCACCCGAAACAACAATCTAGCGTCCAAGACGTATATAAAAAAGTTCCCCCTGGAAACGATCCTTAACACGCCCGTACATGTTCGACACGATCAAATAGACATTTGATTTCAGGACGAAGCCCGTTTTGGTCAACAGAACACTACCACACGTTTATGGGCCAAAACGGGCACCAGACCCAGAGCCGTTCGCCAACAGCAGTTTGAATACGTGCACCTGTTAGGTGCTGTATGTCCAACTACCGGAGAAACAGAGGCACTGTTAGCGCCTTTCGTGAGCAAAGACATTATGCGCAAACATCTTCTTCAAATATCTCAAAAAACCAAGCCGGGTCTTGCAATTGTTGTGATGGATGGCGCAGGTTGGCATACCGACGATATTGTTGAGGCATGCAGCCACGCTTGGAACGACTTTATCAGCAGTACAAAACGGGTGATAAAAATGTGTACGAGAGACTGGGCGGTAGTGGGCAAGCTTTAATGCGGATTAGTATAAATCAGAGTCAACCTATTGGGCGACGAACTTGCCGCGTGAGCAATACCCGGCAACAGCAGTCGTGCAACTATGCAGCTTACGCTGGCAGATAGAGTTACTATTCAAGGAATGGAAATCCTACTGCAATTTACGCAAGTTCAATACCCGCAACGCGGGTTTAATGGAAGGACTGATATGGGTCAGTTTGCTGGCATTACTGGTGAAACGGCGTATTGGACTCAGTATTCAACGACTGATGGGCGTCGATATATCGAGCTTCATGGTAGCGAAAAATACGCAGAGCTGGTTTTATCCATTAATGGAATCGATACTCCATGACGCTTGTTCTGAATTAAAACAAACTTGGAATTGGGCAGTGAATTATCTATCAAGATATGCCAAACGGGCACACCCTGACAGAGACAGGAAAACCGGGCGCCTGAAGTATGGCTTGGTCTCGGTCAATCCTTAATGTCCAACCTA
>NZ_CFIDRX010000146.1:0-10749 GCF_984433645.1 Marisediminitalea sp. | reverse complement strand
ACGCAGTAAGTAAAGTGCTGGATGGTGAGCAGTGGTTACCCGGCAATATCAACGATGCAATCTCTCAACTGGAAAATCAGCAGGACAAAGCCTTTGCCGACAAGCTAGCGCAACTTACTCCGCACCAGTTCAAAGTACTCAAAATGATGGCGGATGGTCTGTTGAACAAACAGATTGCTTACGAGCTCGATATTTCTGAGTCTACCGTTAAACAGCACGTGTCTGCTGTGTTACGAAAGCTGGAAGTGATCAACCGCACTAAAGCGGGCGTGCTGTTCAAACAAATGATGAACAACGAAGAAAGTCACTGACCGGGGCACCGGCCAGTGAGTCCGGTTTACTGGTTATCAAGCACCAGTACACCCGCACCTGTGTTTGAAATGGGGGCGTGGTAGTGTTTGTGAATGACCTTGGCGTCATCTTTTAAGGCGCCTCGCATCACCAGCCACATAATGGTTTCAATACCCTCGCTCCCGGCACGACGAATGATGTCGGCATTACTGAATTGGGTCATCCATTCAGGATCGGTGGCAATCTTGTCCATGCATTCCAAATCAAATTCAACATCGATAATGCCGGCCCGTTCACCTTGTAGCTGGTGAGACATGCCGCCGGTACCTAAAATCACGACGCGTGTATCTTCCGGATAAGATTCCAGCGCTTTACCCAGGGCTTTGCCCAATTTTAAGCAGCGTGCAGCACTGGGAACCGGATGCTGAACAGTATTTACTGCCAATGGAATGGCTTTTACCGGCCAGGGTTCCTGATCACCAAACAGGGCGCGAATCGGGTTCACAAAGCCGTGATCGACTTTCATTTCCTGGCACATACAAATGTCGAATTCCTGTTCAATCAGGGACTCTGCCAAATGCCACGACAGTTTCACATCACCAGTAAAGGACGGTACTGGTTTTAAGCCCCAGCCCTCATCGGCGTTTTCATAGATGTCGGCGCAACCAAGTGCGAAGGTAGGCACCTTGTCTAAAAAGAAATTCAGACCGTGGTCGTTATACACCACAATCACCAGATCGGGTTTGGCTTCTGCCAGCCATTCCTTTGCCGGCCCATAGCCGTCGAAAAAGCGTTTCCAATAAGGCTCCTGCGTGATCCCCTGAGATATTGCATTGCCTACAGCCGGGATGTGCGAACTGGTAATTCCACCAATAATTTTAGCCATTCCAGTAGTCTCCTCTCTTTGCCAGGATTGCTTCCAGGCCGTTGCCCTTGTCTAATAAATTCTGTTGAAACTCTTCAGTGGTAATGCCCTGAAAAGCGGCACCTGCGTCCTGGACAGACACACCGCGAGGCACACACATTTTGGCCAGGAAGTAGATATTGGCGCCCATGCGAAGCAGGCCAAGAAAGTCCTGTTCCAACACGGCTTTTTTGTAATCGCCGGTTACGCCCAGCTTGTCACAATAAGCCGCCGGATCCGCATCAAATTCATCACGACAGGCCTGATCGTTAAATGTGTACAACAATTTATTGATGGCATAGGCCGGGTGAGCGCGCTGACCGTCGAACACATAGGTGCCGGGGATATCGTCATAGTCTTGCTTTTTCCAGTTCATGGGAAACCCTTTGTTTGTTTCTTGAATTGTATTTTATGTGGATTTTTTGTGTTTATAAGGGTTAAATTAGTTATTTGATGGCTAATTTTATAGATTGTGATAAAAATGTTGGGAAATGTGGAGTTTGTCGACTTTTACGGTGAGGATGGCACGTTTGCACCGCAAACTTTGTTGTATTGTGAGGCGTTGGTACAGCGCAGTGAACAGCATAACTGGACCATACAGCCTCACCGACATCGTCAGATCACGCAGGTGTTTGTTGTCTTGGAAGGGGGCGTCGACGTCAGGCTTGATACCCAGCAGCAAACCATATCGGCCCCGGTTGCTATTGTTATTCCCGAAGGCGTGATGCACGGATTTGACTGGCAGGCCGATTCTCAGGGCGTAGTGCTGTCCGTGGCGAGCCCATTGTTAAAAGAGGTAACCAGCAACCTTGGTGTGACGTCCAGATTGGACAACGCATTTGTAACCCCCATCCCGAATACAGACCGGGATTACGTGGCGCAACTTTGCCAGCAGCTTCAGCATGAGGCTAATCAGCCTAACGCTTTTCAGGAAGCCATGTTACAGGCTTTGTTGCAACAGCTCATGATTTGGTTGTTGCGTGCCGGGTCCGACAATACCGATGACGCAAATCTGACCAAGTCGGAACGCAAAGTCAGGCAGTTCCGGGCGCTAATCTCACGTCATTTTATGCAGCAGCATCAGGTTGGCTGGTATGCGAAGGAGATTCGGGTAAGTCAGGCGCATCTCAATCAGATTTGTCGGGAACACACCGGTGAAAATGCTTTGGCTTTAATCCACAACGTACTGATCAATGAAGCGAAACGCTTCCTGGTCTTTGCCGATATGCCCGTCGCGGAAATCGCCGAGCGCCTCGGGTTTTCCGATCCGGGTTACTTCAATAAATTCTTTAAACGCTACACCCAAACGAGCCCGGCAAAATACCGCAAGCAAACGCAATAGTTAACAGATATGCTGTTTTAACAGGCGTTTTAGTGCAGCGGGCTTTAACGGTTTTGGCAAGTAGTGCAGCCCAGCCTCGCGTGCTTCATCCCTGACGCCGTCGTGACGGTTTGCAGTATTCAAGATACCTGGCACGTCATATTGCCACAACTCGCGCAGGCGACTCGCTGCCTGAATACCGGTTTCACCATGGTCCAGATGATAATCAACTAGCATCAAATCGGGCACGGGTGTTATGTCTTTTGCTTCTTCAAAACATCGGCTTACGCTAACCGTGGCGCCCCAATCTTCCAATAATTGCGTCATGGCAGCGCTGATTTGTTCATCGTTTTCAATGACCAGTACAAATCGGTTTGCCAACAGGGGGGCGCTGTCTGAGGTTATAGGCTGGCGCGTCTTCAGCGCTGGTGCCGCATGTTGCTCAGAGCGGGGAACACTAACGCGGAACTGGGTGCCTTTGCCAGGCTCCGACTGCAGTGACACCTCGTGATCCAGCAAGTGACTAATCCTTTCAACAATCGTCAGGCCCAATCCCAGTCCTTGATTCTGGTGGTTATCCAACTGGTGAAATTCATTAAAAATCTCTGCCTGCTGGTGTTCAGGTATACCTGGGCCGGTATCTATCACGCAAATCGAGACGGCTTTGTTGTTGTGGCGTCTTGCGCCAATAAGCACGGTGCCTTGCTGGGTATATCGCACGGCGTTGGACAGCAAATTTTGTATAACACGGCGTAGTAATTTCGGGTCAGAATGAATGACCAGTTGCGAGGGAACGTAGCGTAACCGAAGCGATTTTTGCTCGCAGATCAACGCAAACTCCTGACACAAACCCGCCAGCATGTCGTCCAGTTTAAAGTCAGTTTTTTGCGCGGTAAGACGACCTGTCTCAAGCTTCGTCATATCAAGCAGTGCGGAGAGTAGGGATTCTGCGCTGTTAAGCGAATTTACCAGTCCTTCGCTTAACGACTGTAATGCCGAGCCAGAGGTCTTTTGCGCCAGCATCGACGCAAACAAGGTAGCAGCGTTAAAGGGCTGCATTAGGTCATGACCGGCAGCTGCCAGAAATTTGGTTTTACTGTCATTGGCTTTGTCGGCTTCAAGTTTGGCTTGTTCCAACTGTTTTGTGCGCCTTATCACACGAGCTTCCAGTTCAGATTTCGCTGTTTCCAGTTCTTCCTGTATTCGCATGTATTCAGTGATATCACTGTAGGTAGTAACAAATCCACCGCCGGGCAGCGGGCTGCCGTTTAATTCAATCACGCGGCCGTCACTCTGTTTTCGCACATATTTATAGCGGCTTCCCTCGGCCATGTAGCGAATGCGTTTATTGATCTCTTCGGAGATGTTGTCGGAGTTGCCCAGCAAGCCCCGTTCCGCGTTGTACTCTAGTAAATCCTTTATGGGCATGCCAACCTGAATAAATCCCGGAGGATACTGGAATAATTCAAGGTAGCGCTCATTCCAGGCCAGCATGCTGAGGTTGCGATCCAGTACAGCAATACCTTGTTCTATGTGCTGAACCGATGACTGCAGGACTTCGTGATTAAACTGAAAACTCTGTGATGCTTCCTCTACCCAATGAACCAGATTCGACAAGCCTTGCGGCTGCGTTTCTGCCAGGGCAGTGAGCAATAACCTTGCGCTGGGGTTGCCAACCTGGCCGGCTAACAGCTTCTCAATCCGGCTCAATAACCCTTGACTGGCGTAGCCCTGAGGCTGTTGGCTGTCTACCGACAACTGATTTGCCAGCGCGCGGTACACAGGCGGGTCCAGCACCCGTTCTGTGAGAGTTAACAAATCACCGATCTTGATTGCCAGATCAGGCTCAGGCGGGGAGGTATTTTCGTCTTCACTTGTCCTGATGGCAAAGTGAGGGGTTAGCCAGGCGACAGTGACAAAAACAGCACAGTTGATAAGCAGACTGAATAAATAGCTTTGACCCAGTTGGGCGTCACTGGGAATAGGTTCGAAGTAATAGCTCGATAGCAGGCTGGGGTAGAGCATCCAGCTTACCCAGCAACAAAAGCCAGCTATAAGCCCACAAACCGCTGCGGGCTTGTTGGCGCGTTGCCAGTAGAGGCTGAATAGCATGATGGGAAAAATCTGCGATAGCAGCGCCATTGCAATAATGCCGCTTTTTACCAGGGGCGCAGATTGGCTGATGTTCACGTGATACCAGAAGGCGACTGACAATACGACCAATACGGTTAACCGTCGGATTGACAGCAGTTGCCCGGCTTGCAAAGAGTGCTGTGGCTGTCTTTTGAAGGCGAAGGTAAACCACAGTGGCGTAATGAGGTTATTGGCTATCATGATACCCAGTGCGAGCGTGGCAACAATGATCATGCTAGTGGTGGCCGACAAACCACCGATAAAGGCGATGACAGATACCACGGTATTGTTGTGATGTATTGGCAACGCTAATACCAGTGCGTCAGAAGCATTGGCGCCTTCCGGCATCAACAAACTGCCCGCCAGGCCGATGGGCAACACAAACACGGTCATGCCCAGTAAATACAAGGGGAATACCCAGCGCGCCGTGCGCAGTTCGCTTTCGCCGTTGTTTTCGACGAAGTTCATATGGAACTGGCGGGGCAGGATAAACATTGCGCAAATACCCAGTAACACATGGCTAAAAAAGACGCCCCAGCCTTTGTCGGCATACAGGATTTCACGGGTAGGTGCATGCAGGGCGGCCTGGGTGAATAAATCAAAAACGCCGTCAAACAAGACATAGCAGACATAAATACCGACAACGCACAGCCCAACTAACTTAACCACGGACTCAGCAGCAATACTCGCCAGCAGGCCCGGGTGTTTCTCGGTCAGATTCAAGGTTTGGGTGCCAAACAAAATGGCAAACAGAGCCATTAATGCTGCGACGTAGAAACCCACCGTGCCAGAGCCACTGCTATTGTCAGAGGTTATTAAGGCTATGCTGGCGGTAATGGCGTCGAGTTGCAACGCAATGTAGGGCACTACGCCGAAAAAGCACAGCAAGGTAATGATGGCGGCCAACGTGTGCGAACGGTCGTATCGCAAACTGATAAAGTCTGCCAGAGAGCTGACATTGTGTTGTTGGCAAATGCGGCTGATGCGCAAAATCACCGGAAAGGCAAAAATCATCACCAACACAATACCTACATAGGTTGGGAACACCGGCCAGCCATATTGTGTAGCTTGTGTGGTGGTGCCGAAGAAAGCCCATGACGTACAGTGGACACCTAGCCCCAGACTGTAAAGAAATGGATGCTGTTGATTTCTATCAATTTTTTTGTCGCCCCAAAACGCCAGAACAAATAATCCGATCAGATAAATCAGAACAATGGCCCCAACACTCCAAATACTCAGCATGGCGAATTTCTTTTCCTTATTTTGTACAGGCTTACGTTAGCACAATTCTCGATTCCATAAAAAAATTGTGGATACCCTTGAAGGTCCGCAAACCACCCCCATAACTAGGCACATTGTGAGTGACTACCCAAAAAACATTGTGGAGGAAAGCATGAGCGAGCCACGCGACGTGCAAACAGAAGAACAAGAGCAAACCGAAGCGCAACAAGCCGCTGCCGAAACGGTAGACGAGCAGGTTGAAGCGGCAGAATCTGCAGCGGTTGAAGGTGAGATTGTAGACGAGTCAGCAGCACGTATTGCTGAACTGGAAAAAGCCCTGGCCGCATCAGAAGCCAAATTTAATGAACAGCAGGACTCTGTGCTGCGTGCGCGAGCTGAAATGGAAAATGCCCGTCGCCGTGCTGAAGCGGAAGTCGACAAAGCCCGTAAGTTTGCTTTGGAGCGCTTTGCCGGTGAATTGCTGGATGTGATCGACAACCTGGAACGCGCTGTTATGGTAGCCGACACGGAAAACGAAGCGATCAAGCCCATGCTGGAAGGGGTGGAAATGACACTGAAATCTTTCGTTAGCACGATTGAGAAATTCGGTATGACCCCCATTGATCCGCAAGGCGAAGCATTCAACCCGGAACTGCATCAGGCCATGTCAATGCAAGAGAGCGCTGACTTTGCACCAAACACAGTAATGGCAGTCATGCAGAAGGGTTACGAACTGAACGGTCGCCTGTTGCGCCCGGCAATGGTCATGGTTTCACGCGCACCTGATGGTGGCGTAGATACCCAGGCCTAAAAATTTTTAAAACAACTATTGAAATCAGTGGGCAATAACCCCACTAATTACGCAAGATTACAGAATACTTTTGGAGACACGTAATGGGTAAAATCATTGGTATCGATTTAGGTACAACAAATTCATGTGTCGCAGTTCTAGACGGCGACAAACCGCGAGTAATTGAGAACGCGGAAGGTGACCGCACCACGCCCTCAATTATCGCTTACACCAACGACGGTGAAACACTGGTAGGTCAGTCTGCAAAGCGTCAGGCTGTAACTAACCCAACCAACACACTATTTGCAATTAAACGTCTGATTGGACGTCGTTGGGAAGATAAAGAAGTACAACGCGACATCGACATCATGCCTTATAAAATTGCTAAGGCGGACAATGGCGATGCATGGGTAGAAGTGAAAGGCGAAAAAATGGCGCCTCCTCAGATTTCTGCCGAAGTACTGAAAAAGATGAAAAAGACCGCTGAAGACTATTTGGGTGAACCGGTAACGGGTGCAGTAATCACTGTTCCTGCTTACTTTAACGACTCACAGCGTCAGGCAACGAAAGACGCGGGTCGTATTGCTGGTCTTGAAGTTAAGCGTATTATCAACGAGCCAACTGCAGCTGCCCTTGCTTACGGCATGGACAAGAAGCAAGGCGATAACGTTGTTGCAGTATATGACTTAGGTGGTGGTACCTTCGATATCTCTATCATCGAAATCGATGAAGTAGATGGCGAGCACACGTTTGAAGTACTGGCAACCAACGGTGACACTCACTTAGGTGGTGAAGACTTCGATAACCGTGTAATCAACTACCTGGTAGAAGAATTTAAGAAAGACCAAGGCATTGACCTGCGTAAAGATCCGCTGGCTATGCAACGTCTGAAAGAAGCCGGTGAGAAAGCGAAAATCGAACTGTCTTCTTCACAACAGACTGAAGTTAACCTGCCGTACATCACGGCGGATGCAACCGGTCCTAAGCACTTAGCCATTAAACTGACTCGTGCGAAATTGGAATCACTGGTTGAAGACATGGTGAAAGAGTCTCTGAACCCGGTTAAGCAAGCGCTGGCTGATGCTGACCTGTCAGTAAGTGACATCAATGACATCATTCTGGTAGGTGGTCAGACTCGTATGCCTCTGGTTCAGAAGTATGTAAGTGAATTCTTTGGCAAAGAGCCTCGTAAAGACGTGAACCCTGACGAAGCGGTAGCGGTTGGTGCTGCGATTCAAGGTGGTGTACTGTCTGGTGATGTTAAAGACGTACTGCTGCTGGACGTTACTCCGCTTTCTCTGGGTATCGAAACCATGGGCGGCGTAATGACTGCGCTGATTGAGAAGAACACGACTATCCCAACTAAGAAGTCGCAAACTTTCTCAACAGCAGAAGACAACCAGTCTGCGGTAACTGTACACGTACTGCAAGGTGAGCGTAAGCAAGCGTCTGGTAACAAGTCTCTGGGTCAGTTTAACTTAGAAGGTATTCGTCCGGCGGCACGCGGTGTACCGCAAATCGAAGTTACTTTCGATATCGATGCGGACGGTATCCTGCACGTGTCTGCGAAAGACAAAGACACGGGTAAAGAGCAGAAGATCACCATTCAGGCGTCTTCTGGTCTGAACGAAGATGAAATCGAAAAAATGGTTGCTGACGCGGAAGCGAACAAAGAAGCCGATAAGAAGTTCGAAGAACTGATTCAGGCTCGCAACCAGGCTGACGGTATGATTCACGCTACCCGTAAGCAGTTGGAAGAAGTGGGCGATGCACTGAGCAGCGATGACAAAGCGCCAATTGAAGCTGCAGTTTCTGCACTGGAAACCGCTGCGAAAGGCGAAGACAAAGCGGAAATCGAAGCGAAAACTCAGGAGCTGATCCAAGCGTCTTCTAAATTGATGGAAGCGGCGCAGGCGCAGCAAGCAGCAGCGGGTGCGGAAGCAACTGACGCTGGTGCAAGCCAGGGCAAGCCTGAAGATGACGTTGTTGACGCTGAATTTGAAGAAGTGAAAGACGACGACAAGAAGTAAGTAACGCTATGCCCGGTTAAGCACCGGGCCACGTTGCAGTCTCAGGCGCAGCAGGGCAAAGCTTGTTGCGCCTTTTTATGTAAATAAAGCAGAATTTTTGCAGCCCGTCAGGGTTGTTTCAAACGGGTAGGAATAGCGAGCGATATGTCGAAACGAGATTACTACGAAGTGCTTGGCGTGGACAAAGGAGCCGGCGAGCGCGAAATTAAAAAAGCGTACAAGAAACTGGCTATGAAGTACCACCCTGACCGCACTCAGGGCGACAAAGCACTGGAAGAAAAGTTTAAAGAAATCCAGGAAGCCTATGAAGTGCTGACGGATTCTCAGAAACGCGCTGCCTACGACCAGTATGGCCACGCAGGTGTTGATCCGAATCGCGGCGGTGCCGGCTTTGGTGGCGGTGCTGACTTCGGCGACATCTTTGGTGATGTGTTCGGTGATATCTTTGGAGGCGGCCGTGGCCGTCAGTCAAGAGCTCGCCAGGGCGCAGATTTGCGTTACAACCTGGAGATGACGCTGGAAGAAGCGGTGCGTGGTAAAGAAGTCGAAATTCGCGTACCGACACTGGTTGCCTGTGAGCCTTGTAACGGCTCTGGTGCCAAAAAAGGCAGCAGCCCCAAAACCTGTCCAACCTGTCATGGTAACGGCCAGGTGCAAATGCGTCAGGGCTTCTTTGCAGTTCAGCAAACCTGTCCAACCTGCTCTGGCCGCGGCAAGATCATCTCTGATCCCTGTAATGAATGTCATGGTCAGGGCCGTACCGAGAAAACCAAGACCTTGTCGGTTAAAATTCCGGCGGGCGTGGATACCGGCGACCGTATTCGCCTGAGTGGTGAAGGTGAAGCAGGTGAGAGCGGTGCGCCAGCAGGCGATTTATATGTCCAGGTGCATGTCCGTGATCACGATATCTTTACGCGAGATGGCAATAACCTGTACTGCGAAGTACCGTTAAGCTTCACTACTGCGGCATTGGGTGGTGAGTTACAAGTGCCTACGCTGGACGGTAAAGTGAAGCTGAAAATCAGTCCGGAAACGCAGACTGGTCGTATGTTCCGCCTGCGCGGTAAAGGCGTGAAGTCTGTTCGTAGCGGTGCCATTGGTGATTTACTGTGTAAAGTGGTTGTCGAAACCCCGGTAAACCTGTCTTCCAAGCAGAAAGATCTACTGCGTGAATTGGAAGAGTCCATGGGCAAAGGCTCAGATGCCGCAAAGCATCGTCCGAAGGAGCAAGGCTTCTTTGACGGCGTGAAAAAGTTCTTCGACGACCTGACAAACTAAGCTCACCGCGCTTTTTTGTTCGGTCAACCGAATAAAACTTGTTGAGAGACACGCAATTGTTCAATATAGCAATTGCGTGTTTTTTTATTTGTACACCAATCCCGACCGTCAAATCGCCTTGGTGTCTTATGTTTTTAAATTTTTATTATTCGTAATACGCAAAAATAACCACTTTCCATAAGAAAAGGGAGACAGGCAACATGAAAAAGGTTTTGGCCTCAGGTTTGTTGGCATTGTGCGCCGCGGGCACAGTGTTAAGCGGCAGTGCAATGGCCGCAAAGGCAGCGTCCGAAAAACATGCAGAAGCGGCAATCGAGTACCGTCAATCTCTGTATCAGTTAGTAAAAAGCAATGCTGCGCCTATGTTCGGCATGCTGAAAATGAAAAAATTTGATCCGGAAGTTATGAAAACCAACGGCATGCGTTTGGAGCAATTGGCCGATATGATGGCGGACTACCTGTTAGTCGACACAACTGATTTTGATGTACCGACCGACGCAAAGCCTGCATTATTTAGCAACGAAGCTGACGTTAACGACAAAATAGCGGCGTTGAAAAAAGTTGCGATGGATATTCAGGCGGCTTCTACCACAGGTGACGAAGGCGCTTATGCTAAAGCCATTGCTGGTTTGGGTGGCACCTGCAAGTCTTGTCACGACGACTACAAAGAGTAACGTGTTTATGCTCAGTTCGAACAGCGGTGACGGGCTGAGCGTTTACTTTCTTTCTAGGGGCTGTTGACCTTTGCTGTATCATTTTTGTTCTATATAGAAGCGTTTTA
>NZ_CFIDRX010000145.1:0-10878 GCF_984433645.1 Marisediminitalea sp. | reverse complement strand
GGTTTTATCAAATCTGAAGCTATGGCGATTCCGGTTACTGATACTTCAGTTATCGCCAACTAAGTACAATTTGTAAGTACCCAATAAGGCCAGCACATGCTGGCCTTATTTTTTTGTGTCGCGCAATGTCGTCAGTGTGTCTAATCACTGGTATTATTTGCCTGATAAGCTCACGCAAAAGAATGAAAATAGAGGCATTTGTGGAATTTTTATACGACTACGGACTATTTTTAGCGAAAGCGGTAACGCTGGTCGCTGCCATTGTAATAGTGCTGGCTGCCATTGCAGGTATTGCTGCTAAGCAAAAACAAGGGAAAGGCCATTTAGAGATCACGTCCATTTCCGATCAACTCAAAGACATCACCGACTATGCACGCCAGGTTATTTTAGATAAAGCCAGCCTGAAAAAGCTTGCTAAAGCACAAAAGAAAGAACAAAAGCAGGATAAATCAGGCAAAAATAATGAGTCAGGCAGACTGTTCGTTATCGACTTCAAAGGGTCTATGGATGCCCATGAAGTGGATCGTCTGCGTGAAGAAGTCACGGCGGTGTTGTGCATTGCCGAAAAACAAGATGAAGTACTGGTAAAAATTGAAAGTGGCGGTGGCGTGGTACATGGCTACGGACTGGCGGCCGCGCAGTTACAGCGAATTAAAGACAAAGGCCTCAAACTTACCGTATCGGTAGATAAAGTCGCTGCTAGCGGTGGTTATATGATGGCCTGTGTTGCCGATAAGCTGTTAGCCAGCCAATTCGCCATCATCGGTTCTATCGGCGTACTGGCGCAATTGCCCAATTTCCACAAATTACTTAAGAAAAACGACATAGAATTTGAGCAGCATACCGCTGGTGAGTTTAAGCGAACGCTGACAGTGTTTGGCGAAAACACCGATGAGGGCCGTGAAAAGTTTCAGCAGGAACTTGAAGCTGTGCACGTCATGTTTAAAAGCTGGGTAAGTGAGAATCGTACTTCACTGGATATCGCGAAAGTGGCTACTGGTGAGTACTGGTATGGCTCACAGGCACTAGAACTCGGACTGATTGACCAAATTGGTACGTCTGACGACTACATCATGAGTGTTTTCCCTGAGCGTGATATTTACGCAGTGAAATACGCTGTGAAGAAAAACGTAGCGGAAAAACTCGGCATGTCCTTCGCGAAAGGCGCAGAACGGGCCCTGATGCGTGTTGTTAATACTTTACCTGAGTGGTTCAAGCGGTAATTCATGAGTAAGCAAACCAAAGCGCGGATCATCGATGCGGCAGAAGCCTTGTTCGCAGAACAAGGCTATGGTCAGACGTCTATGCGTGAAATCACCTCGAGGGCTAACGTTAACCTGGCCTCGGTGAATTATCATTTTGGTAGCAAGAAAAACCTGATTCAAGCGGTGCTTAAACGCTATTTCGATGTCTTAATGCCGCAAGTTGACGACATGCTGGAAACGCTCATTCCGTCCCAAGGGCGAAAAGGGGTAGACCAGTTGCTTCAGGGGCTGGCGTTACCCTTGTTACACCTGAATGCAGTTCAACCTAATGGCACCGAGATTTTCGTGCAGTTACTTGGCAAAGGTTACACCGAATCTCAAGGGCACTTACGCAAATTCATCCTCGGGAATTATGGCGATACCATTGAAGGATTGCTCAGTATGTTGCGTATAGCTTTGCCAGCCATTCCGGCAGATGAGTTGTTCTGGCGGTTGCACTTTGCTATTGGAAGTTTTGTATTTTCAATGGCGTCAAGTCAGGCTTTGAAGGACATTGCCAAAGCTGATTATCAGCAGGATATTGAAATTCAGGATGTTATCGCACACCTCGTGCCGTTTGTGGCGCAAGGGATCAGTGCGGAAGGGTATGCCCGGGAGTTATAAGTGATTCAACGTCAACAGCTACTCAATTATCTTAATCAGGAATTAAACGTTGCCGCCATCAAGGATTACTGCCCCAATGGATTGCAAGTGGAAGGCAGCGATAAAATACGTCATGTTGTCACGGGCGTGACAGCATCACAGCGATTAATCGATGCTGCGATTGAGAAAGGGGCCGATACCTTGCTGGTTCATCACGGGTACTTCTGGAAAGGGGAAGAACCAACGGTGACAGGTATGAAGCGACGCCGGCTTGGCAGCCTTATTCAGCACAACATCAATTTAATTGCCTACCATCTGCCAATTGATGTGCATCCGGTATGGGGTAACAACGCCCAATTAGGTGCGCTAATGGGCTGCAGTGATATCACAGCGGTCAACGGGATTACGCCGGATGGGGTAGTCATGCAGGGCAGTGTAGACACGACGTTTGCTGATTTGGTGATAACCATTGAGCGCGCGCTCGGCAGGCCGTGTGTTGCAACTGAGTCGGCTCAGCAAGACGCAGTAACGCGGGTTGCCTGGTGCACTGGCGGCGGGCAGAGTTTCATCGAGCAGGCTGCAACAGCAGGCGCTGAGGTTTTCATTACCGGGGAAGTGTCTGAACAAACCATCCATATTGCCCGGGAAATGAATATTGGTTTTATTGCTGCCGGGCATCATGCTACTGAACGCTACGGCGTAAAAGCGGTCGGTGAGCATCTGGCGAATGAATTCGGTTTGTCAGTCGATTTCATTGATATCGACAACCCGGCGTAGGACAACTCGTGCAGGATCAGTCATTCGATGGCATCGCCGGGAAATTTGCTAAAAATATCTACGGCACAAGTAAGGGCGCATTACGGCATCAGTTGCTCTGTGACGCGCTTGATGAGTTATTGCCGGCGGGCAAACTGAATATTATCGAGCTGGGCGGCGGTACAGGTGTTATGTCGTCTTACCTGGCAAACAAAGGTCATGCACTCACACTTACCGATATTTCTGCTGATATTTTGTCTATGGCCGAGGTACCTCCGTCAGTGGTGACCTATCAGGCTGATTTGCAAAGTGTCCAAAATTTAGCAGACTTCGACATTGTGCTGTGCCACGCGGTACTTGAGTGGCTCGCCGATCCCAAAGCGGCATTGGCCCATATGGCGAAAAATATGCGCCCTGGTAGTTGGCTGAGCTTAACGTTTTTTAACAGAGATGCGGCGTTGTTTGGCAATGCGGTATACGGCAACTTTGACTACATTGCTCGCGGAATGAAAGTGAAAAAGCAAGTCAGGCTGAACCCTAAGCAACCTTTGTCTGTTGCACAGGTCACTGAGTGGGTTGAAGAATTGGGCTTTGAGATTGCTGCATCTCGCGGTATCCGTTGCTTTCATGACTATTTACGTGATCCGAAAAAAGCCAGCGAAGACTATGAGTCGTTGCTGGCCTTAGAGCGTCAGTACAATCAACAGGCGCCGTTCAAGTGGCTTGGTAAATACTTTCACTTGTGGCTACGTGTGACCTGATGTTGTCAGGGGACAATTAAAAAGCGCGTTTCTGGTGCGGCCTCATTTGCAAAAGGTTGTTTGAACCCGTTGCTAAATCCAATCATATTTTCCAGCGTGACTTCCGCGATCTGGCCCAAGGCTTCAACCGTAAAAAAGCCCTGATGGCCAGTAATTAACACATTGTGAAACGTCGCTAGCCGCTCGAAAACGTCATCCTGAATAATTTCACTGGAGTGGTCCCGGAAAAACAGCTCGGATTCCATTTCGTAGACATCCAGGCCCAGGTAACCGATTTTGTGCGTCTTAAGCGCGTTGATTACTGCTCTGGTGTCGATCAGACCGCCGCGAGACGTATTAATCAGCATTACGCCATCCCGCATGCTGTCGAGGGTTTGTTGATTGATAAGGTGGTGACTGTCTTCATTAAGCGGACAATGCAGGCTAATAATATGACTGGTGCTCAATAGCGTCGACAAATCCGTATATTCGGCCCCCAGTGCCTTTAACGCATCATTGGGGTAAGGGTCATAGCATAGGATTCGGCAACCAAAGCCAGAAAGCAATCTCACTAATGCCGCCCCAATATGACCGGTGCCTACCACGCCCACGGTTTTGTCATGCAGGGTGAAACCGAGCAAACCATTTAAATCAAAATTTCCGTCGCGCACGCGGTTGTACGCCTTGTGTGTTTTTCGATTGAGGGTCATGATCAGCGCCAGAGCATGTTCGGCTACGGCTTCAGGCGAATAGGCTGGTACTCGCGATACGGCCATACCTAACTGCTTCGCACAGTCGATATCGACATTGTTATAGCCGGCACAGCGCATAGCAATGTGCTTTACCCCTGACGCATGTAATTGTGTGAGGATTGCTTCATCAAGCTGGTCGTTTACAAACGCACAAACGGTATCAAACCCCTGGCATAGCGAAACCGTTTTAGCGTTCAGTGGAATATCAAAGTGGCTCAGTGTAATGTTTGCGTGCAATGGGTGTGCGGCAAACGAGGTCTTATCGTAGGCCTGGGTACTGAACATGGCGACATTAGGGGTAGATTGCATGCCAATCCTCCGTGAGCAAGTGCAATAACGAATAAATATCAGTGTAATCGGCGCTTACCGGCAATACCAGTAGATTAAAGCAAGCGGCAATGATCCAGCGCAATACCGTGCTAGACTATGCCCAGTTTTACAAAGACAGGACCTCAATACATGCAAGTGAGTTTTATTGGACTGGGCGTAATGGGCTATCCAATGGCCGGACACCTTCAACAAGCCGGGCATTCGGTGAGTGTGTATAATCGTACAGCAGAGAAAGCGCAGGCCTGGCAGCAAACCTATGGCGGCAAGACGGCTGCAACGCCAGCCGAAGCGGCAGCAGGCGCCGATATTATTTTTGTTTGCGTTGGCAACGATGACGATGTGCGCGCAGTAATAACTGGCTCGCAAGGTGCGTTGGAAACGGCTAAACCCGGCGCCTTGCTTGTTGATCACACCACAGCGTCGGCGCAACTTGCCAGAGAACTGGCAATCGCATGTGCAGAAAAGCAGGTCGCGTTCCTCGATGCGCCGGTATCAGGCGGACAGGCGGGGGCAGAAAACGGCCAACTGACCATCATGGTCGGTGGTGAGCAAAGTGCATTTGAGAAAGCACAGCCGGTTATGGATGCTTATGCTCGCCACAGTCAGCTTTTGGGTGATCACGGCAGTGGCCAACTGGCTAAAATGATGAACCAGATCTGCATTGCCGGCATTGTTCAGGGGTTGGCTGAAGCATTGCATTTTGGTAAGCAGGCAAACATGGATTGTGCTGCGGTCATTGATGTAATCAGTAAAGGTGCGGCCCAGTCGTGGCAAATGGAAAATCGTGCTAACACCATGATTAACGGTGAATACGACTTTGGTTTTGCTGTTGACTGGATGCGCAAAGATCTGGCAATTGCGCTGGAAGAAGCGCGCCGTAATGGCTCTACTCTGGCACTCACCGCGCTGGTTGATCAGTATTACGCGGATGTTCAGAAACGCGGTGGTGGGCGTTGGGATACGTCCAGCCTGTTAACCCGCCTCGCTGGCGCTTGAGTTGTTGTCAGGGGCTTTTGTTACCGTCGCAATATGCGGGTACTGCTGAACCAATTGCGCGTAACGGCGTTGATTATTGTCGGACAATGGCTGAGCAAGCAGTCCGGCAATCAGTGTTTGCAATGTCATGGCTCTGTAGCTGTCTGTATCGCAAACCAATAGGGTTTGCAGCATGTTGAGTTGGTAAGCGGGTTCATCGGGTGTTAATTGTAATGCCCGATAAAACGCGGCGAGGGCGTCCAGGTATTGCTTCTTCACAAATAATTGCTGACCCTGTTCGTTAAACTGTTCAGCACGTTTATCGGCCAGCCCAGTGTCTTTTTCGGCGGTAAGCATACGCGTTTGCAGCGTTTGCTGTTCAGCAGGCATTTCCCCCAGTTCTGATTTGTTTCTGGCAAGCTCTAACATTTCCAGGGCGCGTTTCTCGTCGCCCAGAGAATTGACCACACGGGCCGCAACAATCAGCGTACTGGCAGAGCTGCGCTGAAATACGTTCATGTGTTCCCGGTTTATGACTTCACGTGCCTTGGATAATTGATCCTCCATGACGTAGCTGTAGGCCAACAGGTAATCATGCCGTTGCTGGACCTGGAGATCTGACTGACTCCGCGCGGCAACCCCCATCAGTTTACGGGCCTGACTCAGGCTCTCTTCGCGATGGTTATGCGGGCTTTCCTGAGCAATGCTTAAATAAAACTCAGCCAGCTCAAAAGTAAATTCGTCAAACCTTTCTTTGGTAGAGCGGTTGTACTCTCGCTTTTTCTGCAATAAATCGATGCTTTCCACAATGCGATTTTGTTTCTGGTAAGTCATCGTTTTCAAACGAGTGGCCGGCAAGCTTAAGTCGCTGTCCTGTATGTGATCTAAAAAGAACTCTGCTTTTTCGTACGATTCTTGTTCAAAGGACAAACACGCCAGCCACTCAAAGGCTTTATCACGAGTCAGTAAGGTTTCCAGCATATCGTCCAAACTGGCGTGACACGCCGACCAATCACCGGTTTGGTAATGACATTTTAACTTACCCCATTGTGCCCACAGCACTTTGTTGGATTGCGCCAGGGTACGCTCATATATCGCCAGGGCTGCGGGGTAGTCGCCTTTTTGTAATAGTAACCGGGCCCGCAGTTTTTCCAGATCGGTTGCCACTCTGGGGGGAAGTTTCTCGCGGCGACGTTTGTCGAGTGTTGTAATTGCGGCCGCTGTATTGCCTTCGTCCATATACCTTAGGGCAGTAGCGGCATGCTTTCTATATTCCAGGTAATGATTCACGCCTCGATGCAGGGCATTAATGGTATAGGGTTTTAACAACAGTAAATCGGGATGTGTATCAATGATCTGACCGATCGTTTGCGGCAGTCTGTCAGCAGTAATGAACACAATGCCGGTGCTGGGTTGAATGAACTGTGATTGCCGGAGTATCTGTACCCACTCGACACCGTTTCGGCGCTGGCCCAGATGAAAGTCAAATATCAGTAATTCGAAGTTTTGCTTCTTGAGGGCGTTTTTCAGTTCAGTACCCGTACTGAAACTGGAGACCTCTAAATTACCCAGTACTATCAGGTGGCTGCGGATGGTCGCGCGGGCTGTGGCGTTGTCTTCAATAATCGCGACGCGGAGTCGTTGGCTCATAACGGGGCCCGGCTATCGCATTAATTGAAGTAAGCGTAAAACGCTGGAAGATACATTGACCACAAGAATTTCCTTCGCTACATCAGAGTACTTAGCATAGCAGTCACATCAAGACTTAGCACGCGCCGAATACCGAGTTTGCTTTAATCATAGCTGACTCTCGCTGAATAATAACCTTTATGTCACAATAAATTTACAAGTAGATCTTTAGATTTAACAGGGTTACGTTTACGTTAACGTATGCTTGGTATAGCGTTAGCGTATTCAACTCAGCAATCGAGAATGCAATGAAACAGGTACCTCTTCTTATAAATGGCGATATGGTCGCCTCTACCACAGAACAATTCATTAATGTTACGAACCCGGCGAATGGGGAAGTGATTGCTAAAACGCCCGTAACGACAGACGACGAAATGCAGCGCGCGTTGCAGGCTGCTAAGTCCGCATTTGAAACATGGCGCTATGTACCGGTTACTGAGCGGGCGCGGATCATGATGCGTTATCAGGCGATTCTGAAGCGTGAACAAAAACGTATCGCTACCGTGTTGGCTGAAGAAACGGGCAAAGTCTTTGACGACGCAATGGGCGATGTATGGCGTGGGATTGAAGTGGTTGAACAGGCCATGAATGCGCCAAGCCTGATGATGGGAGAAACCGTCGAGAACGTGGCGCGCGGTATTGACACCAGCAGCTTTATTCAGCCAATTGGGGTATGCGCAGGCATTACGCCATTTAACTTCCCGGCGATGATCCCGCTTTGGATGTTCCCGCTCGCCACTGTGTGCGGTAATACCTTTATCCTGAAACCCTCAGAACAAGATCCGCTTACCCCTATGCTGCTGGCAGAACTGTTTATTGAAGCCGGTGCACCTGCAGGTGTTCTCAACGTGGTTCACGGTGGTAAAGATCAGGTTGATACATTGCTGAACCACCCTGATGTAGCCGCCGTTTCCTTTGTTGGTTCTGTACCGGTTGGTCAGTACATCTATCGTACTGCCACTGAGAATATGAAACGTGCACAGTGTTTTGCAGGGGCAAAAAATCACACGGTAGTGATGCCAGATGCCAATAAAAACCACGTTATTAACAACCTGGTCGGTGCCTCCGTGGGCGCGGCCGGACAACGCTGTATGGCGATTTCAGTTGCGGTATTCGTGGGCAGCGCTCAGGAATGGATTGATGAATTGGCTGAAAAAATCAGCGAAGTTAAGCCTGGCGTATGGAACGATGAAAATGCAGGTTTTGGCCCTCTAATCAGTGCGGCTGCTAAACAGCGCGTGCAGGACCTTATTGCATCAGGTAAAGCACAGGGCGCTACCTGTATGGTAGACGGTAGTGACTTTGTTGTAGAGGGCATGGAAAACGGGCATTGGATTGGTCCTACAGTATTTAAAGATGTCACCACTGACATGCGTATTTATCAGGAAGAAATTTTTGGCCCGGTGTTGTGTTGTATGTGTGTCGATACGCTTGAAGAAGCGCTGGAATTGGTCAACAGCAACCCCTACGGAAATGGCACGTCGATTTTCACTGCGAGCGGTGCAGCCGCGCGCAAGTACCAGTCAGAAGTAACGGTGGGTCAGGTCGGGATAAACGTGCCCATTCCGGTACCGCTGCCGTTCTTCTCCTTTACTGGATGGAAGAACTCATTCTTTGGCGATTTGCATGCTTATGGAAAACAAGCCGTTCGCTTCTATACCGAAACCAAAACAGTCACGTCACGCTGGCCAGAACAAGACATTCCAAGTGGTCCGAATATGACCATCAATTTGCGATAGGAGAGTCTGATGAACTTTAATATGACCGACGATCAACAAGCTTTCGCCGATGTTGCAAAACAGTTTGCTATGCAAGAGTTGGCGCCGTTTGCTGCGCAGTGGGATCGAGAGCATACGTTTCCTGTCGAGACCATCAGAAAAGCCGGTGAATTAGGTTTCTGTGGCTTGTACACACCTGAATCAGAAGGCGGATTGGGACTTAGTCGACTGGACTCGTCAATTATTTTTGAGCAATTGGCGATGGGGTGCACTACCACAACGGCCATGCTGACTATTCATAACATGGCCACATGGATGATCGCGTCGTGGGGCACTGATGCTGTTAAAGCGCAATGGTTACCTGGTCTCGTCACAGGAGAGCAACTGGCATCTTATTGCTTAACAGAGCCTGGTGCGGGGTCTGACGCTGCGAGCCTGAGTACCAAGGCAGAAAAAACAGACGCGGGTTATCGTTTGAATGGCAGTAAAGTGTTTATTTCTGGTGCCGGTGAAACCGATGTACTGGTGGTCATGGCCAGAACGTCTAACGACGGCGCGAAGGGGATTTCTTCATTCGTAGTTCCCGCCAATGCACCGGGCATAATTTACGGTAAAGCAGAAGAAAAAATGGGCTGGAATGCACAGCCGACCCGCATGATCACGTTCGATAATGTTGAAGTGAGTCACGAGAGCCTGCTGGGCGAACATGGACAGGGATTCACTTTCGCGATGAAGGGGCTTGATGGCGGCCGTATTAACATTGCCACCTGTTCAATTGGTACTGCGCAACAAGCATTGGATACCGCCCGGGACTACATGTTAGAGCGTAAGCAATTCGGCAAACCGCTGGCCGCCTTCCAGGCGCTGCAGTTTAAATTGGCCGACATGAATACAGAATTGGTGGCGGCACGTCAGCTAGTGCGTATGGCTGCGGCTAAGCTAGATGAAGACGATCCGCAAAAGACGGCGTATTGTGCCATGGCGAAGCGATTTGCTACCGATGTTGGCTTTAATGTGTGTAATGAAGCACTGCAAATTCACGGTGGTTACGGCTACATTAAAGAGTATCCGTTAGAACGACACATGCGTGACGTGCGGGTGCACCAGATACTGGAAGGCACTAATGAGATCATGCGATTGATCATTAGCCGTCAGGTACTGCAGGAAGGCAGCCAGTTACTGTAGGAGCAATTATGACCGACAAGCTCTTAATTAAGCGTATTCCCGCCGCATCCGGCGGGGATATCGGGCTATTAACGCTGAACAAGCCGCAAGCGTTAAATGCGCTTGATTTGGATATGGCCAAAGCCTTGTTCGAGCAATTATCTGACTGGCAACACGACGACAGCATTGCGCTGGTTGTGTTGACCAGTGAGGGTGACAAAGCCTTTTGTGCCGGCGGCGATATTGTGTCGATGTATCAGGCCATGCAGGCACAGCAACATCAGGTGCCGGATTTTCTGGCGGACTTTTTCGCCCGCGAATACCAGCTGGATTATTTGATCCACCGCTACGGTAAGCCGGTTGTTGTGTGGGGGGCTGGCATTGTGATGGGAGGCGGGATTGGTCTGTTGGCAGGCGCGAGCCACCGCATTCTTACGCCTTCTTCAAGATTAGCGATGCCTGAAATTACCATTGGGTTATATCCCGACGTCGGAGCCAGTTACTTCTTACCGCGTGCGCCGGGTAAAACAGGTTTGTTTCTGGGCCTAACCGGGGCCTCAGTCAATGCGACTGACGGTATCTATGTTGGTCTTGGCGATTACGTACTGGCAGATGACGGGTTTGAACGGTTTTGCGACGCTCTGGAATCTCAGCATTGGGTAGCAGGAGAAGTGCACGACCAGCTAACGGCGTTGTGTACGACGTTCGAATTGGCAAAGGCTGATTGGCCGCAAGGGAAACTGTCTGTGTGGCAGCCTGAGATTGATGAGGTGCTGGGTAACTGCAGCAGTGCACCTGAGGCTGTGAAAGCCATTTTAGGGTGTGAAAGTAACGGAGATAGCTGGTTCGACAGAGCAAAACAAGGGCTCACAGCCGGGTCGCCAATTACGATGCATCTGGTATGGGA
>NZ_CFIDRX010000144.1:0-10893 GCF_984433645.1 Marisediminitalea sp. | reverse complement strand
ACATGAGTGAATCGGCTCTGGGCAACCCGGCAGACATTCATCACGACACGCATACCGGCGAGGTCATCATCGCCGATGGTTACATCAACAAACGTATCATTGGCTTCTATACCAAAAGCAATGAATTCTCAAGACTGTGGGGCGCATATGCCACTGCGCCAGGCGGCGGTACTCGTGATGGCGACTTTGACGTATCACAAGCCACAGCCGGTGCCGATGGCATTAATTTAACAGCCCGCAACTTTGGCGACATTGTGCATTGCGTGACTAAGTCACCCGATGGCCGTATTTACGTGTGTGACCGCCGCAACAACCGTCTGCAAATCTTCAAGGACGACAGTGATGGCAACATGACCTTTGTTCGAGATCTGGTTATCTCGGGGGAAACCATGGGCCTGGGCACCGCTACCGACGTGGCGTTTTCGCCTGACAACAAATACCTGTATGTTGCCGACATGATGAACGGCCGTATCTGGGTTCTCTGGCACGACACTTACGAAGTCCTTGGCAGCTTTGGCCGTAACGGCCGTTATGCTGGCCAATTTACCTGGTTGCACAGTGTAGTGAGTGACAGCAACGGAAATCTATATACGTCCGAAGTCTCTACCGGACGCCGGGTACAGAAGTTTGTGTTGGTGGAGTAATGGATGAGTTTTATATACGTTTTTGAAGTATAGGGTACGAATAGGTAATAAATAGATGAGCTCAGGAAGCTTTGTTCACTTAGTGACGTTTGTTTGTGTACTCTATAAGATGAATTTGGAAACGGATGAACTTTCAAGGAACGACTTATGTTTAATAATCACAAAAAATGTGTTTTTACGGGAACAGTTTTAGCGCTTTCCTCCACAATAGTACTCAGCGCGGAAGCCGCCTCCACGTCCTCCGAGCTTTTTAAACAGCCTGAAAAGTATCCGGCTAAATCAGTCAAAGAAAGTCGCCCGGCCTGTGTTTTTACTGAAAATCCAGAATACGAAGCACCTTTATGGGTATGTGGTGTACCGATTGAGAATATCGCTCTGTCACAAACGGGATTGGGCGCTGATTCGACCCGCGCTTATCTTGATGCACTTCAGAGGCTGTTAAACTATTTTGGCACCTTAACGTCAAATTTAACGAAGGAAAATGACGATAAAGATTTTGAAAACTATACAGGCGCAAACTTCACAATTGATGAAAGCCTGTTTATGTTTACCGAATACTCAATATTAAAAACTGATGAGCAGGATAAGTTTGGCCGGTTTTATGAGACGTTTTTGACTACGTTAACAGTGCAAGGAGAGCTGACCCTTTATAACGAGGTTTCCACTATAGGCATACTTAGCGATGAAGGGCTACCTGATACGATTAGAAACTCAATTATTAGTGGGAAGGGGAAGTGCGATTGAAATTACACTTATTTTGAAACCCACTTAAACGATTACCACTTTGCATCTCAAAGTACCGAAGACCCGAATGGTTGTTCTTTTTCGGAAGTGGTAGATTATTTTGACGAGAGAGGTATTCATTTAACCAGGCATATTCAGGGCCCCAACAACGGACATGCCTATGTTTTGCTTAGCATGGATGAAGCTACCTACATAGCAGCTCAAGAAAGTATATATAGCTCTTTGAACGGACACTAGTTTCGTCTTTCCACGGTTAACAAGTTAGGTGAATAACAACGCAAACAAATCGCTCCCCCCACAATTCGTGAAGACTTAAACATTTACGCTATAATTCAAAGCTACTGTTCATCAACTCATAATGCCACCCCAATTGGTTAACCAATTTAACATTATTGAGTACGAGGTAGTCTTTTTTCACACTCTGCAATTTTTGAAAACACACAACGTGACGGAATAACCAGAGTTTAGATTCTGAAACTATACCAATTTATGTATATACTGCGGCATGGACGGGTAAGTGATGGAAGTGTTAGGATGCTGCTTTGTAAGCCTATACGGAGCGTCAACTTTGCACTCACTCTAAGTGATTTAAGCGATTCTCCCCTTCCGCACCGATCATCCCACCTTAAAAAATTTTGATAAATTTTAATTAGATAGATGAGCTTCAGCATTCGAAAGTCGACGTCCTGTGCACCTAGCCCCACCCGTTCAATGCAATGTTTCAACCACTGACCAACTCAACCTCCCTTCCCCAAAACGCCATTGGTAAAATAATTTGGTAATAAAAACCGACCAATTGGTTGCCAATTTGGTAACAATCAAATATATTGATGACACAATTAAATAACAATTAAATAACAGCAACGGTTCTTAGTTGCTCGAAACATTAACATCGGAGAACTCCATATGTCGGTGAAATCAGGGAAACACAAGGACGATAACCATCAGCAAAAAACCTTCAGGCTTTCACCAGTTACCAAGTTGGTAAAAGCTGCGGTTATCGCCTCGGTAGCCAGTTCAGTCGCGTTAACAGCAACGGCGCAAGAAGCTGAAACGGAGACCAATGCTGAAGACAATGTAGAGGTTATTGACGTTGTCGGCTCACGAAAAACGATTCAGGATCAAATTGCCATTAAACGTGAGTCTACAACGGTACTTGATGGTTTATCTGCAGAAGATATTGGCGACCTTCCAGCGCTGTCAATTGGTGAAGCATTGGAATCTATCACCGGTGCTTCTTCTCACCGTGAAAACGGCGGTGCGACTGAAATCACAATTCGAGGTTTAGGTCCGTTTCTTAGCGCAACGCATATCAATGGTCGGGAAGCAACGAACGGTAGTGGTGACCGCTCTGTTAACTTCTCTCAATTCCCTTCCGAGTTAATGAAAAAGGTCGGCATCTATAAAACGCAAGATGCATCAATGATCGAAGGTGGTGTAGCAGGTGTCATCACCTTAGAAACGTTAAAGCCACTGGATTTTGGTAAGCAGCGTTTTCAGACTGAATTTAAGCTAAATGCCAACCCGGACGAGTTTAATGTCGATAACTCACTACATAGTAAAGTAGGTTATCGGGGTACCGTAAGCTACGTTGACCAATTCGAATTTAGTAGTGGTCAGGAGCTTGGTTTATCAATCGGTATTCAAAGGCAGGATATTAGTCAACCGGAAGCTGAATACCGCAGTTCCAGCCCAACGGGCTCCTCTTTGTGGGCCTGTTTGAATGACCCAACCAATAGCAACGAAGGTTTCTTCCGTAGCTCAGCTGGTGATTGTGAAGATCAGGTCGCCGGCAGCAACAATCAGGGCTATCAAAATAGCATAGATCCAAACACCGGACGAGCCCAGGACGCAGGAACACCTTACGCGTGGACAGGTTCTAGCCGAAGTTTCCGTCAGAATGAAACATCAGACGAACGGGATGCACTATTCATCGGCTTGCAATTCAGACCTTCAGATAGCTGGGATATCAACTTTGACGCCCAGATTTCTGATCGCGTCCAGTCGGAAGCCCGTCACGATTTACTCTTTTTGCAAAAGCGTGTCACCCCTGGTGTAACCGGTGAAAACCTGATTACAAACTCAGTCGGCGGAATTCTTCACTGGGAAGGTGAAGAGCGCTTCGAGTCAGCCGGAGAGCAATTCTCTCGTGAAGAGAATTATCGCGGCTATGGCTTGAATATCGAGCACTTCGTCTCCGATGTGCTATCAGTCAGTGCCGATTTCAGCTACTCACAAACTAAAAGAGAAGAGTTACAAATCTCTAACCGGGGTCGCACCAGTGGCCGCCCGTTTTTCACTTGGGATATGGGCGAATATATCCCTAACCTGACGGTGACTGATTTCGATGTAACGGATATTTCTAACTTTACTGATAGCTTGCGTACTCGATTAGATCGCGAAAATGTGCGAGATAACGAAATCATGGGCGCAAGACTGGACTTTGAATACTTATTAGGCGGAGACACCTTTAGTAGCATTCAAGGGGGCCTCAGACGGTCAGAACTTTCCTTTGTTCAATTTGGCGGAAGTAACGGTAACGGCTCAAGAAACGAGTACAATTTAGATGAAAGTGTTACCTCTGCCATTGATGTGCTTGAAAGTTGCCAAATAGACTTCCCTGAAACCAGCTTCTTATCAAATGTCTCTGACGGTGATCTCATTACGCATGTGGACAGTTCAGGCAACGTTGTTAGCAGTGGTACAGGGTCCTCGTGGGCAACCTATGACAATGTATGCTTCTCTCAGGCAGTGGCGTTATCTGAGGGTGCCGAGTTTGGTTATCCAGAGGTGGTGTACGAAAATTCCGGCACAATAGACGTAACGGAAAAAACCACCGCAGCTTACCTAATGGCAAGCTATGACACCGAAATGTTCGGTAAATTCATTCGTGGTAATTTCGGCGTTCGCGTAGTAGACACAGAGGTAACGTCTATCGGCTTTAGACAGGCTGTCGAAATTACGGCTGATGAAAACGGTATATTCCAGCTCACCAGAAGCCCGGACAACATTGAACGCGTTGTAGGCGGCGGTGATTACACCAAAGTCTTACCCAGTTTCAATCTGGTTGTAGACTACACCGATGATATTTTGTTAAGAGCCGGCATTTATCGCGGTATGTCTCGTGCTAACCCCTCTGATATGGGTTATAGCCGAGACTTTATTGAAGACCTGGGCGCCGACCCAACCACTATCAGCGACTTGCTGGTAGGCGTTAATGGCTCAGGCAACCCAGACCTTCAGCCGCTTATGTCCTGGAACTATGATTTAGCTATTGAATGGTATCCAAATGAAGATTCAATCTTTGCTTTCGGTTTGTATCACAAGCAGTTTAATGGTGGCTTCCAACAGCAAACACAATTGGAAAATTTCATTGTTAATGGTGAAGCAATCGCACTCCCCATCACCAACTCGGTTACCACCGACGAATCAAGCAGTCTGACAGGTATTGAAATCTCTGTTGCCTACCGTTGGGAAAGTGGTATAGGCGTTAAACTTGGCTATAACTATGCAGACACTGACTTCGAGTTTGAAGACAGTAATTACGGTAGTACGTTTGAGACCGACTTAGACGGCGTTACTACACAACTTACAGAAGGCATTGTTCCTCCTGGATCTGTTCCTGGGTTTTCTGAGCACGTATTTAGCGGTCAGGTTTACTACCAGATTGGTGATTTCGACACCGCACTTATCTACAAATACCGTAGCGAATACTTCCAGCCTTATACAAGCAATGGCACACGACTTCGTTTTGTTAACGACGTAGGTGTGTGGGAAGCCCGCGCATCTTACAAAATCAACAAAAACCTGCGCGTGAAAGTAGAAGCCATCAACTTGTTTAGCGAACCTCGCTCAGATGACTTCTATGTACTTGGCAACACGGGTCAGGTTAGCGATTACGGCCCGCGATTGTTCGCCGGTATTAGCTTCAAATACTAATGATGTGTAGCAGCGGATTCTTACAATTCGACAAGATTTAAAACAAACAATTTAAACATCAGGGACATGTCAACGCCACAAAAACGCGTTTGGCATGTCCTCTCAAGTTTGCCAGGTGTACGTATTTGCCCTCTCAAAAAAAGTAGCACAACACTTGGGAATGGAACTTTCAGGAGTAGAAAGCATGGTTAAAAAGTTATTTGTACCCGTCATAGCCGCAACTGCCTTAGCGGGCTGTTCAGGCAGTGATGATGCAGAATTAGACAAAAATAGCCGAGGAAGTATTACCATATCGGGAGACGAATTTATTGCTGGCGTTACGCTTACTGCAACGGCAAGCGATCCCGATGGCATTATCGAAGATACACTGAAATACGCCTGGTCTACTGGTGCTACCGGCCCAACTTACACCATTACCGAGGCTGACGAAGGTACGGTAATTTCTGTCTCTGCCAACTATACAGATGAAGCAGGTTTCACCGAAGGGGTTGGCGCATCAACATCAACGGTTAATCCTACGCTGAATGTCACAGCTAATGTGGTTAAAGGTCCGGTTAGTGGTGCTAGTTGTGACATTTTTGCCGTTGACGACACTGGCGTAGCAATAACGCCAGCTCAGGCATCAGCAACGTCCGACGAAACCGGAAGTGTGACATTCACCGACGTGCATTTTGAAGGAACTGGCCTGGTATCTTGTACAGGTGGAACCTACCTTGATGAAGCCACAGGCAACACGCTAGACGCTCCAGCAATGCGTTCAGTACTGAACGTTGTAGAAGGCGATGCAGATACGCCAGCGCCTACCTATGTGGTATCACCGTTAACTGAAATAGCTGTGCAAGGCGCAGCGTCAGATTTAAACACGTATGCTGATGTAGCGGCGGCTTATCACCTGCGTTTCGGTATTCGTTTTGACGCTTCCGAGGTAACACCCACCGCTATCGGTGTAACACCATTGGGGGCTGAAGGCGCTGAAAATGCCGACAGATACGGTTCAGTGCTTGCCCTCTTATCTACTCTAGATGCCAACGATCCAGACAACGATATGGCTGCACTACTGGCTGAACTTGCTACTGATTTGGCTGATGGGGCATTCTCTCAAGACAATCTTGATGCACTCGAAATGGCGCAAATCAGCCTACAAACGACATCGGCTGTAGCAGGTGATGTAGATTCCTCAGTTCTCGACCTTGTTGGCGCTGCCATTGGTTACAACAACACGCCGGTAGCCGCCATCATTGGTGGAACGTTAGCAGGCACGGTTGAAAATACAGCAACAGCTCCTCTCATTGGCTTTGTGACGGTAGATGATCCTAACTTCTTGGAAGATGCCATCGTCGCTCAAACTGATGTAGCGCTTGATTATGGCTCATTCAGCATTGCTGAAAATGGGGAATGGTCGTATACCGTTGATCTTGCAAATGAAACCGTGGCCAATCTGGAAGTCGGCAACTCTGTGCGCGATTACGTCACTATTGAATCTGTGGATGGCACCACAGCCGAGATTTCCATTCGCGTGGCAGCATTGACGCAAGTCGTAAAAATCTCAGATACAGGTAGTGACACTGGTGAAATCAGATTTAGCGTAGACAACCTGCGTCAAGGCAAGTTAATGGCCTCTTTCTCAAAAGAAGAAGCCCTTGGCAGCGATGGTAACATTAAAGATGCTTACATTACCCTCTACGGTAGCTCAGGCAGTTCAAGTGAGTCTCTTATCGACTTGCGCATTCAGGGCAATCAAACCGATAGCTCAGGCTTAGCTATTGAGCCTCGCTTCTTAGTACGAAATACGGATAGCGATGCCTACCCGGGTTCAATCGTTACCGCCCCCTTTGTTGAAGAGCAGTTCTACGACGTAGAAATTACCTGGAACATGGACAATGCCGAACAGCTGACCGTGAGCATTAACGGTGAAGTCATCGGTGGCGGCTCGTTCTCGACAGCAGCCGTTGTTGATTCTGACTTTACAGATTTAGATCAATGGTTCGCCGATGGCGTAAAAACTGTTCAGTTCAGATTTGGAGATAACGACAGAACCATTCCTTTTGGCTCGTTCTATGTTGACAACATTGCGGTATATTCAGATACAGACGGTACTACTGCGGTATTTGAAGACAACTTTGAAAATTACGCGGTCGGTGAAACCCTGGACGGCGATACCAGTCAATACAGTCTGGCAATCTACTCTGAAGTTGTGGTATTCGACGTAGGTGATGGCGAAGCAGAGCCAACGCCAGCGGTATTCTTTGACTTAAAAGGCGCCACAACAAGCGATGCGGTTGACCCGGCCACGGGCATGGTCAGTGTGCTCGACCCAGATGCTGGCGAAGCATTCATTGTACCGGCTTCCACCGTGAGTACTTACGGTATGTTTACCATCATGGAAGACGGCTCTTGGACATATACTGTAGATACAGCCAACCCCACCATCGCAGCACTGGTTAGTGGTGAACGCGTAACAGATACCATCACAATATCTTCTGTTGATGGCACCACTGCTGAGGTTGAAATTACCATATCGGGTGTAGGTGGTGACACAGGTGGTGCTAATAAGGTTGCGGTGATTAGAGACACCGATGCAAGCGACACCGGTGAATTGCGCTATGCCTTAGGCGATGATGGTCCGCTTGCGGCTGGCAGAGTAACGGCTTCTGTTATGCGCCTGGATGATGACTTCGGTGACGGCGATGCCTTTATCACACTGTTTAACTCAGCAACAAACAACGACGGTGCTATTCTGGACCTGCGTATCAGAGACGATAGCTTTGGTGTGCGCAGCCCAAGTGATGTAGATACCTCAGCAGCAACTGTCATTTTGGGTGAGTTCATGGATGTGGTTATCACCTGGGAATACCCGGAAGGTAATCTGGAAACTACCCCGCTGGTTACTGTTGAAATTGATGGTGTTAGTTTCACTGCTGAAGGCTTCACCCCAGATAACAACGCAACGGGCGGCGTTACGCATGTAGCCTTTAGATTTGGTGACAACAGTGGCGTAAGAGCTGACACTGGCACGTTTACCATTGATGACCTTGTTATTTACTCCGACACCGATGGTACGACTGAAGTCTTCTCTGATGATTTCGAATCCTATCTTGATGGCGATTCACTGGATACAGACAACCCTGCCTCTGTGTACAACTCAAGCACCTCAGAAGCAACGGTAGAAACCATTGGTGATGTTGGTGGCCCGGGTACAGAGGGCAACAAGTTTGCTGAAATCCGCGATACAGATGCTTCTGATACGGGTGAACTAAGATATGCGCTGGGTGATGACGGCCCGTTAGCACAAGGTCGATTTGAAGTAGCAATTAAACGTCTTGACGATGACCTGGGTGACGGTGATGCGTTTATCACATTGTTTAACTCAGCCACAAACAACGACGGTGCTATTCTGGACCTTCGTATCAGAGACGATAGCTTCGGCCTTCGCAGCCCAAGTGATATAGACACGTCTGCCGCTACTGTCGTACTTGACCAGTTTATGAATGTGGTTGTGACATGGGAATACCCTGAAGGTAATCTGGAAGTGAACCCATTGGTTACCGTTGAAGTTGATGGCGTAAGAATGACCACCGACGGATTCACACCAGATAATAACTCCGTAGGTGGCGTTACACACATTGCCGTTCGCTTTGGAGATAACAGTGGAACAAGACCAGACACAGGCGTGGTATCGGTAGATAATTTCACAATCTACTCAGATACCGATGGTTCTACGCAGGTATTTATGGATGATTTTGAATCATACCTTGAAGGTGATTCTCTTGATACCGACAATGCAGCATCGCTCTACAACTCTTCTACCTCTGAAGCTGTGGTAGGCGTAGAATAAGTAGCGTCCAACAACGAAAGTAAGGCGGGAAACCGCCTCAAATTAAGACTCCCCTCTATCGAGGGGAGTCTTATCTTCTAAAACTGCTCCCCACTAATGACATACCAATTGCTAAGTTCGACCTCGCCTGTCTATTAACGTATATAGTAAGTTATCTTCAGTCAGAACTAACCGGCTCACTGATGCCTTTTACAGATAATGTCAGAACGCCATTTTAGCCTGCACGCATTAAAAAAGGGAGCATACTGCTCCCCCTGTTCAAAACAATCATCCGCGATTACTTGTCCAGCGTGATCCGGCCATTCACGGTAGACACTCTGACTTTGCCTTCACCGCTGCCCATGGTGAAATCAATCCAACGGCCCGGGCCATATTTTGACTTTTTGACTTCGGTGTCATTCAGGTTGTTAATGATCTTGCCACCTGCATGCGCTTCTACTTCAAAACGGGCAGATACATCAGACTGGAAGGATAATTCGATACGACCGCCTACCGAGTCCACTTCTACTTCGCCCCCTTTGGCCAGCGTCATATTAACTTTTGCATTGCCGTTTACCGACGCCATCGACAGTTCACTGACGTTGCCCAGCATCAGCTTGGAGTTGCCATTCACTGTTTCCAGTGAGATCTCTCTGCTGTTACTTTGCAGGTCAATCTCGCCGTTCACGCTGGTTACTTCCAGGCTGTCTTCACTAACGTGCTGCACTTCCATATCGCCGTTCACCGACTCAATCACAAGGCTACCCGATACGTTAATCACCTCGATATCACCATTAACCGACTCTACGTTCACGCGGCGAGCAAGGTCTTCCAGCAAAATGTTGCCGTTCACAACTTCCACTGACGTACCGCCTTTCACCCCACTTACTTTTACATTGGCATTCACGGTTTCATAAGACAATTTGCTGTTCACCGGTACATAAACTACCAGGTCATCTTTTGAGTCGTCTTTGTCTTCCCAGCGATAATGATTGTTCTTCACCTCAACATCGATGACCACGGTATTACCACGTTTTTCAAAGGTAAATTCTTCAGTTAACTCGCCCAAGGTACCGCTTACCCTTACCTGATCCTTGTCCCAGGTTTTGATTTCGGCTTTACCGTACACGTGCTCCATTTCCACCGTTGGCGAACTGCTGGTGTCGAGCGTCTGATCGACTTTTTGCTGTGCCCAGGCCATTCCTGATACCGCCAGCACGATTGCACCTACACCAACTCGGCGCAGCAAAGATGAATTAAACGTCATATTCATGATCTATCCTCACAGTTAAATTTGTTGCCATTTGGGCGCGTGCACTCGCTCAATCAGGTCAATTTGTTGTTGATACACGCTTTGCAGCATTCGCAAGAGCGCCATGTTATTCGGATCGTTTTCCAGTGCGGCCTTAATCGCATCGGCCGCCGACTCAAGTTCAGCCAGTTGTCCCTGCCAGTTATCAGCCACGGCATTCTGGTCCTGGTAGGCCACCAGAAGTGAAGCTTTCTGAGTTTCAAATTGTTTACTCATCTGGGCAACCACCGTTGGATTGGTAGAGCCCACTGGTTGCTGCCCACCGCTCATAAACAGCCATACCAGTACTGCTGGTAAAACTAAGCCAGCTGCCGCCGCCAACGGCCACCGCGAACGCGCCGGCTGGGCAGGCGCATCATGGGTAATGGCCAGTTCGATGCCCTGCCATAAATCCCGTGATGGCTTAATATCCTCGGGCAGCTTGTCGAGTTGATGCTTTA
>NZ_CFIDRX010000143.1:0-11027 GCF_984433645.1 Marisediminitalea sp. | reverse complement strand
ATCGTCCAGTACGTAAGAGCGGATTTGGCTACCCCAGCCGATATCAGATTTGTTGTCTTCCATCGCTTGTTTTTCGGCAGTTTGCTTTTGCAGCTCATACTCATAGAGTTTGGCTTTCAATTGCTTCATTGCCTGATCTTTATTCTTGTGTTGCGAGCGGTCATTCTGGCACTGCACTACGATATTGGTAGGTACGTGCGTGATCCGCACCGCGGAGTCAGTCCGGTTAACGTGCTGACCACCTGCGCCTGACGCACGGTAGGTGTCAATGCGTAAATCCGCCGGGTTGATTTCGATTTCAATATCGTCGTCGATTTCCGGATAAACGAATGCCGATGCAAATGACGTATGACGGCGATTGCCTGAGTCAAAGGGCGATTTACGTACCAGGCGATGCACGCCGGTTTCCGTGCGTAGCCAGCCAAAGGCATACTCGCCTTCAAAGCGAATCGTTGCACTCTTAATACCGGCAACATCACCGTCTGACACTTCAATCAGTTCAGTTTTAAAGCCGTGCTCTTCACCCCAGCGCAAGTACATTCTGAGCAGCATATTGGCCCAGTCCTGCGCTTCAGTGCCGCCGGAACCAGACTGTATGTCGAGGTAGCAATCGCAGCTGTCGTTCGGGCCGGCGAACATGCGGCGGAATTCCAGCACTTCCAGTTGCTCTATCAGTTCATCGAGCTCACTTTTCGCTTCGTTGAAGGTGTCTTCGTCTTCGGCTTCTACGGCTAATTCAAGCAGACCTTCGACGTCTTCGGCACCTTGCTCCAGTCGCTGAATGGTTTCGACAACCTGTTCTAGTGCGACTTTTTCTTTACCAAGGGCCTGCGCGCGCTCTGGCTCATTCCAGACATCCGGACTTTCCAGCTCGCGGTTAACTTCTTCTAGACGCTCCGACTTAACATCGAAGTCAAAGATACCCCCTAAGCGCTTCACTACGCGCCCGGATATCCCGAATCGCATTTTGCACTGGGTTAACTTCAAACATGGGTAACCTTAATACGTTGGTGTTGTAGATAAGACGCGCGATATTACCGAATTTAGCCGATATTTAACAGCCGTTTGTCAGTACCGCGCGTTATGGATTATTCGCTTTTCAGCTTAGTGGCCAGGTCGACAACCTGTTTCGCCAGATTCGCCAGTTGCTTTTTCGTTTTCTCGTCGCTGATAGCACCCGACTCATCAAGCTTGTCGGCGACATTACCTACTGCGACCTGGGCTGGCGCAACAATACAGCTCAGGTTCTGCATTAGCATGCGCAATACCACCAGCACACGCATGCCGCCCAGCGCACCTGGCGAAGCTGCCATTAAGCCAACCACTTTTTGCTTATACGCCGCAAGTACAGGCTCATCACCCGCTTTACGAGATGCCCAGTCAATGGCGTTTTTCAGTACCGCAGGGTAGCTGCTGTTGTATTCCGGACTGGCAATCAGGATACCATCGTGCTCAATCATAAGCTGTTTAAAAGCCTGAGCGCGCTCCGGAATACCGTACTCTGCCTCTTCATCTTCGTTAAAGATCGGCATCGCATAGTCAGCCAGGTTGATCACGGTTACTTCCGCACCGGCATCTTTAGCAGCCTGCGCCGCACATTCAACCACGGCCTGGTTGTAAGAATGTCGTCGGGTACTGCCTGAAAACGCAAGAATCTTAGTCATGGTATAAGCCTTCCTAGGTCTGTTATCTGTCAATAGGGTGAGAATGCGGCTTCTCTGAGCCGCTACATTTTATCCAGCGTTTCGATGCCCAGCAGGTCTAAGCCCAGCTTCAGCTGCTTGGCGACCAGCGCAGACAACGCCAAACGACTTTGGCGCATGTTACTGTCTACGTCGTCCTTGAGAATCGGGCAGGCTTCATAGAAACTCATGAAGTGGCTAGCTAAGTCGTAAAGATAGCTACACAGCACGTGTGGCGTTGCATCACGGGCAACTACAGCCAATTGTTCTTCAAACTGTAATAGCTGAACAGCCAACGCATGTTCCTGAGGGTGTTCGATATGAATAGCCTGAGACAGCTGTGTTGGCGCAACACCTGCCTTGCGGAACAGGCTCTGCACGCGAGTAAACGCATA
Source organism: Marisediminitalea sp. (assembly GCF_984433645.1). NCBI lineage: Bacteria > Pseudomonadati > Pseudomonadota > Gammaproteobacteria > Alteromonadales > Alteromonadaceae > Marisediminitalea > Marisediminitalea sp. The sequence goes on along the minus strand of NZ_CFIDRX010000143.1, from coordinate 8,950 downwards.
CTGTAAATACGGTGCCGTATTACCTTCAAAGCTCAACATGGTGTCCCAGTTGAACATATAGTCGGTGGTACGGTTTTTACTCAGGTCTGCGTATTTCACCGCACCGATGCCCACTTTACGGGCTACCGCGTTCAGTTCATCTTCTGACAATTCCGTATCACGTTGAGCAAGTAATTTCGCCGCGCGTTCAACCGCCTCATCCAGTAGCTCAACCAGTTTTACAGTGCCGCCAGAACGGGTTTTGAACGGCTTACCGTCGCTGCCCAGCATCATGCCAAACGGGCAATGCTCGTAGCTTTGCTCTGGCTTCATAAAGCCCGCTTTGCGGCCTACAATTTCGGTTTGCTTGAAGTGCAGAGCCTGACGCGCATCCGTCAGAATCAGGGTTCTGTCGGCGTTCAGTGTACCGCTACGATAGCGGATTGCTGCTAAATCCGTGGTGGCATACAAGTAACCGCCACCGGATTTTTGCACGATGTACACCGCTGGATTGCCTTCTTTGTCGGCCAGTTCAGGAATAAACACGACCTGTGCGCCCTGATCTTCTACCGCAATGCCTTTTTCTTTTAACTCGGCAACCACGTTGGCTAAATCGTCGTTATAGGCTGACTCGCCCATAATGTCTTTTCGGGTCAGGCTAACGTTCAGCTTGTCGTACACTTCTTCACTGTGTGAGATAGAGACATCAATAAACTGCTTCCACAATGCCAGACACTGTGTATCCCCGCCCTGAAGTTTTACAACGTACTCACGGGCACGGTCGGCAAAGCCGTCTTCTTCGTCGAAGCGGACCTTGGCTTCACGATAGAAATCTTCCAGGTCAGACAGCGCCGTTTCTGCAACTTCGTTGTGGCTGAGTTTGTCGCTTAAGTGTGCCAGCAACATGCCAAACTGCGTGCCCCAGTCACCCATGTGATTCTGACGAATCACCTTGTGGCCGAGGAATTCCAACAGCTTAACAACCGCATCACCAATGATGGTTGTGCGTAAATGGCCAACGTGCATTTCCTTGGCCAGGTTGGGCGAAGAGTAATCAACCACAACAGTTTGCGGTTGTTGGGCTGGAATGCCTACCCGCGCGTCATCCAGTGCAGCATTACACTGTTCGGCTAACCAGTCATCGCGCAGGTGAATGTTAATAAACCCCGGACCGGCAATTTCCAGCTTGCTGGCAACGTCGTCCAGTTTTACCTGTTCTAAAATTTGCTGTGCGATATCGCGAGGTTTTTGCTTCAGCGTTTTTGCCAGCGCCATAGCACCGTTGAACTGATACTCACCAAATTCCGGGCGACCACTGCGCGCAACCGGTACTGGTGCGTCAGAAATACCCATTGAGGTTAATGCCTCGGAAAAGCGTGATATTAGTAAAGCGTGAATATTCATATCGGTGATTAGTGCTCGCGTGTTGTTGTAAATTCAATATCCGGGTAACGCTCCTGCGCTAACTGCAGGTTTACCATGGTCGGGGCGATATAGGTCAAGTTATCACCGCCATCCAGTGCCAGGTTTTGCTCGGCCTTACGCTGGAATTCGTCAAGTTTTTTGGCGTCTTTGCTGTAAACCCAACGCGCTGTTGCCACGCTAACGTGCTCATATATCGCGTCAACGTTGTATTCCGCTTTCAAGCGGGCAACCACCACATCAAACTGCAGTACACCCACTGCGCCCACTATTAAATCGTTATTGATTAACGGGCGGAACACCTGCACAGCCCCTTCTTCTGATAGCTGAATCAGGCCTTTTTGCAGTTGCTTCTGTTTAAGAGGATCTTTCAGGCGGATACGCTTAAACAATTCAGGCGCGAAGTTAGGGATACCGGTAAAACGGTAATCCTCGCCGGAAGAAAACGTATCGCCAATGCGAATTGAGCCGTGGTTATGCAAACCAATGATGTCGCCTGCGTACGCTTCTTCAAGCAGTGCACGGTCGCCAGCAAGGAACGTCAGTGCATCGGAAATTCGTACATCCTTGCCAATCCGCGTGTGGCGCATTTTCATGCCTTTTTCGTACTTGCCTGACACAATACGGCAGAATGCAATGCGGTCACGGTGTTTCGGGTCCATGTTGGCCTGGATCTTAAACACAAAGCCACTGAATTTCGGATCAGTCGCTTCGACTGCGCCGCTGTCGGTTTCGCGTCCCTGAGGCTCAGGCGCCCAGGCCACCAGCCCATCCAGCATATGGTCAACACCAAAGTTACCCAATGCCGTACCAAAGAATACCGGTGTAATTTCACCGGCCAGGAATAACTCCTGATCAAATTCATTGGATGCGCCCATCACCAGCTCAAGCTCATCACGAAACTCTGCCGCTAATCCGCTGCCTACGGCTTCATCTAACTCCGGGTTGTCTAATCCTTTGATAATTCGCACGTCCTGGATGGTATGGCCTTGGCCAGACTGATACAGGATCGTTTCATCGCGGTGAATATGGTACACACCTTTGAATTGTTTACCGCAGCCAATGGGCCAGGTAACAGGGGCACAGGCAATATTCAGCTCGGTTTCCACTTCATCCAGCAACTCCATAGGGTCACGGATATCGCGGTCAAGCTTGTTCATAAAAGTAATGATTGGCGTATCGCGCAGACGGGTAACTTCCATTAGTTTGCGAGTGCGGTCCTCTACCCCTTTTGCCGCGTCGATAACCATTAAACAGGAATCAACCGCAGTCAGTGTACGGTAGGTGTCTTCCGAAAAGTCTTCGTGTCCGGGGGTATCGAGTAAGTTCACAAGATTATCGGCGTAGGGAAACTGCATCACCGAGGTGGTTACGGAAATCCCACGTTCCTTTTCCATTTCCATCCAGTCAGATTTAGCATGCTGACCTGACTTTTTGCCTTTCACGGTACCCGCTGTTTGCAGGGCATTTCCGTACAACAGCACTTTTTCTGTGATGGTGGTTTTACCGGCGTCGGGGTGCGAAATAATCGCAAACGTGCGGCGACGACTAATTTCTTGTTGAACTGTACTCATTAATCCAATGCTTTTCGGTTAAAGAACTGCAGATTGAAGCTGTTGCTCCAATAATTTATTGGCCGCGATTATATAGGTATTTGGCCGGTGTTGGTAGGTTAGTCCGCCTGAATCGTTTTTCACTGTATGGTGACTCTCTGATCTCGTTATCAGACACAACCGTAAAAATTGCCAAACGCTAATTTGAACAAATTCAACACATTAACGAATTTCAATTGTTTGTAAATTTGAATTTATAAAATCCTATGATCTTTTAGGTTATCTCCAGCGTTAAATAGTTGTTAACAATGTAAACGACACTGGAGAACACCATGAAGTTACACAAGTTTGCAGTCGTGGGGTGCGCGGCATTCCTCGCTGCTTGTATGCATGACGATGATAAAAAAGAGGAAGTGGTCACCCCACCTCCTGCCCCCACCTTCAGCGCAAGCGCAACATTCGATATTGATCTGAGTGGTAAGCAGCAAGTCCCTGCCAACATGTCGATGCAAATGGGCACCGCCACCATTGAGCTGGACGAATCCCTCGGACTAATTCGTGCCTCAGTTGACGTGAGCAATGTTGAAGGGGTACAGGCGGTCCACATTCATGATGGAGATATTGGCCGAAATGGTGATGTAGCATTTGGTTTTGAAAGTGCTGGCGACGGCACCTACACTCTAGATGAAACCAGTGTTGACGCAGACCTGATTGAAGACTTGCTGGGAGGCGAATGGTATGTAAACGTGCATACTGAGACCTTTTCAGACGGTGAACTCCGTGGTCAGATAGTGTCTGATGACATGGCGATCGTAACCTTCATGCTGGATGGCGAACAAGAAGTACCGGCCGTCTCCACCCTCGCCGACGGTTATGGTTACGCATTGGTATCTACCGCAACCTACGATCTTGATTTAGTTGTTTATACCGACGGCATTGATGACGCAACAGCGGCTCATATTCATACCGGTCGCGCTGGTAACAACGGCGATGTGTTGGTGGCTCTCGAGCAATCAATGGACGACATGACCATGTGGATGACGCCTGAAGGCACCATGATTGATGAAGATATCTTCGCAGTACTGGCGTCAGGCGGCCATTATGTCAATGTACATACCACTAGCCAGCCAAGCGGTGAAATTCGCGGTCAAATCCTAACCGACGATTATCAATTAGCGACGTTTGCGCTTAGTGGCGCTCAAGAAGTACCCGCAGTTGATACCGATGCATATGGTAGTGGGTATGCACTAATTAACACTTCCACATATGCCGTCGAGGTTACGGTAGTGACTGAGGGGGTAGACGATGCTACTGCGGCACACATTCATACTGGTCGTGTGGGTATGAACGGTGATGTGCTGGTCGCGCTTGAACAGTCGGCCGATGACATGGGCAAATGGGTAACGCCAGAAAATCTCGCCATCGAAGCGTCAATTGTCGACGTGCTCATTTCAGGCGGTCACTATGTGAATGTGCACACCCCGGCCAACGGCAGCGGAGAATTAAGAGGCCAGATCCTAACCAATGATTATGCTTTGGCAACGTTCGAACTTAACGGCGATCAACAAGTACCCGTAGCCTCGACATCTGCGATGGGCAATGGTTATGCCGTTGTGAACACGTCGACATTTGATTTAGAGCTCGTTGTTCATACCACTGGCGTAGACGATGCAACAGCTGCCCATATTCACACCGGTGGTATTGGCATGAACGGTGATGTTCTGGTGGGATTGGAACAGTCAATGAGCGATCCAGGCATGTGGATGACACCGGCGGATACAGCGATTAACGCTGATATTCTGGCAGTGTTGGCCTCAGGCGGCCATTATGTGAACGTGCATACGCCAGCATTCCCGGGTGGTGAAATCCGTGGTCAGATCGTAACGCCTGAATATGTTATTGCGACCTTTGGACTGAGCGGCGCTCAGGAAGTGCCAGCTGTAACGACTATGGCGTCAGGCAATGGCTATGCATTAGTTAATACAATGACCTACGCATTAGATCTTGTTGTGCACACCGAAGGCGTTGATGACGCAACGGCTGCTCACATTCACACTGGTCGTATCGGCATGAACGGTGACGTGCTGGCTGCCCTTGAACAATCTATGGACGATCCGGGCATGTGGATGACAGCGGAAGGCACAATGCTAACGGCTGAGATCTTTGCGGTACTGGCTTCAGGTGGACACTATGTCAATGTACATACGCCAGCCAATACGAGCGGCGAATTACGCGGTCAAATCCTTACCGACAATTACGTAATGGTAGCGTTCGGGCTGAGCGGTGAACAGGAAACTCACGCAGTGACAACAACTGCAACGGGCAGCGGCTATGCGTTGGTCAACACCGACGATTACAGTCTTGAACTGCAAGTGGTTACCAGTGGCGTGGCAGATGCTACGGCTGCGCATATTCATACCGGTGCAGTCGGTGTAGATGGCCCGGTCCTGTTGGCACTTGAACAAGACGCCAGCGATGTAAATCGTTGGATGGCGCCGAGTGGTGCAATGCTAGACGCGGCCATCTTTGCGGTACTGGCCTCAGGCGGACATTATGTGAATGTTCACACACCAGCTTACACTGCCGGTGAGCTTCGAGGGCAAATCCAGTAATCACAATTAACTTTCTACAAGAGGTGCTTTACGCACCTCTTTTTTATTTCCGCAAATGCACAGGTTACATCTTGCGATTCACAGGCTGTGTGCGTAACGTATAGAAAACATACAATAAATAACAATAAAACTCGCAAAGGAGTGGCTACATGAACCGACTTAAAACCGGAATGCTGTCGTGCTTATTCGCAATTTCTCCCTCCCTGATGGCCGATCAATACCACTACGGTAATTTGTTAGTCGGCGGCCGTGCCATCGGTTATGGAGGCGCTTTTATCGCAGTAGCTGATGACCAGTCTGCAATGTATTACAACCCTGCAGGTCTCAGCTTTCAGTCGGGAGCCAAATCAGCCTCTGTAAACACCATGGCATTCGAACGCACGCGCTTCGAGCAAGTTTATTCAAACGGCGACGATTTTGAGCGCGCCTCATTTGCGGTTGTGCCCGGTTTTCTGGGGATCAGCACAGAACTGGAAAACTGGCACATTGGCAGCTACTTTACCGTCACCGACTTTTCTCAGGAACGTGTCGACAGTCGCTCCGACTATACTCTCCCCGCTTCGGACGTAAGTGCACAGCAGCAGGTAACAGAATCGGTCGTTTACGATTTCGACAATGCGGCCTACCGCTTAGGTGGTGTTGCTGCCTATAAAATAAATTCAACGTTTTCACTTGGCTTTGGTTTGAACCTACAATATGCCGAGACAGTACTTAATCAGTCATCAGGTGCGGCTATTGTAATAGATTCCCCCTTGGGGGAGATTTATACCGGGTTTGATGCGCGGCGACGTATTACGGAAAAGCAGTTTTTTATTTCTCCTCAGCTCAGTGTGCTCTACAAAGAAAACGGTTGGCGCCTGGGTGCTTCTGCTACCTATACGGCATCATTAAATCGAAGCTATCGTTCAAACAGTGTCATAGTGGCGCCGATGGTGACCTTACTCACCGGTTCCCCAAACACCACCTTCCGCGATGAAATCAACACCGACAAAGACCAAAAGCAACCGCTTAAATTGTCTGCCGGTGCTGCCTATGAAAGTAATGGCTGGCTGATTACCGGGCAGGTTAACTATTTCACTAAAGTAGATTTAGCCAACAAAACCACCGACAGCGTGCCACTAAACCGGGAATTAAAACAAGTGACCAACTACGCCTTGGGCGTAAAAATTCCGGTTAGCAACACTTCGGCAGTCACCTTCGGTGTATTCACCGATAACAGCAACAGTGTGATTGACCTGACCCAACCATTCCAGCGCGAAGAAGCCATTGATACAACCGGCGTCAGTGTGGCATTTGAGACGCATATCATGAGTTACCCGCTGACAATCGGCATGTATGCGAAACATGGCAGTGGGCAAGTACGCTATGCTGATGTGCGGTATGTTGAAGCCGTAACGGGTCTGTCGCTTTACCCTGAAAATGACTCGTTTGATGTAAAACCGGCATCGAAACGATCATTTGTGTTATTCGCCAGTATGGATTTTTAAACCAACAGTCTTAATTAATCACGTTATGTTGCCTTGGAGGTCGTAACTATTTACTATTCGGTGTGAGAGTTGTTGTAATTTTCTTAACAATAACGACAGCAACTCAATCTCTTTCTAAAATCCAATGGTTTAAATTTTGATTCCAATAATAATAATAAATTTAGATGACAGCATTAAGCGATGGGAAAGCCTGAGCAAACAGGTGGCTGAGCTAGGCCTTAGTAGCACCCGATTTTCAGCTACCTTGGGGAGTGCGCTCAGCGTTCAGGAAAAGCAATCATGGTATGACTCTGCCGCCAATGCAAAGCGACATCATCGCAATTTAACAAATGGCGAAATTGGCTGTTATGTTAGCCACTATCGGATTTGGCAGAAAATCGTCAATGAAAACATTCCGTGCTGCATTGTGCTGGAAGATGACCTGACGATTGATAACGCCTTTCCGCAGGTCCTCGATGTAATTCAGTCGCTGGATACCAACTGGGATATGATAAAACTGTACGACGGGCGTCCAACACCGTTCTTTGAAAGCAAGCAGCTGGATAATGAATTTACATTAGGAAACTACAAAGAAGTGCCCAACGGTACGCAAGGGTATGCCATTACCCTGGAGGGTGCCCGCAAGCTACTCAAACGGAAGCCTTTCTTTCGGCCGGTTGATGTAGACATTCAATTCCATTCTGAATTGTCTCTCAACGTCCTCGGTATCAAACCGTATAAAATCAGTGTTGATCAACGCTTCGAAAGTGACATTATTCGCATTAATAAAGGCCAGCACAATAATCACAGCTCAGCACTGCGTAACTTAAAATACCGCATCAGGATGTTTTTGGAGCGACGCAAAGTGTCAGGCAGACTGCCCGGCTAACTCACACATCATTACAATGGCATCTTCACGACCCGATGCTGTCGGATAATAGCCCTTGCGGGTTTCTATTACCTGAAACCCGTGGCTGGTATATAGCTGGATCGCGCGCTGATTGGATGCGCGCACTTCTAACCAGCAGGTGTGCATACCCTTTGCTTTACAGTGCGCTAACGTAGCATTAAGCATTGCCTTACCCAGCCCTTGGCCTTGCGCTTCAGGTGCAACGGCAATTTCCATTAGCGTTACTTCATCCAGTACGTACAGCAAAATACAAAAGCCCAGTACCCTGCCCTGGCGCTTAATCATCCAACCTTCATAGGGCTGGGTCAGGCAATCTTCAAAGGTTTTTCTCGACCATGGCTTGTATTGAACAGCGGTGTGTATGGCGTGGGCTTGCTCTGCATCGGCCGCTAACAGAGGGAGTAATGTCATAACAGGGTTCAGCTTGCTGACAGCGCAACCAACGCTTGCCATAACGCACGTTTGTGCTCTGCTGTTAGTTTGTCAGGTTGGGCAGGTAGTACCAACTCTTGTTGGTTTACGCTTAGTTCTTTACCTATCCAGACGGCTGCTTTCTCATTAAGTTTGAGAGATGCTAAGGCGTTAGAGACATCATCAGTAAATGCGCTGAACTGTTCGCCAACCGGCTGCTTTGCAGGTGCTGAATTGGTTACAGAAACAGCGGCGGTAGTTTGATTTTTATCGGCTTTACCCTCTGACGACATGGCTGCTTTGAGACTGGCCAGACGAGATTGTGCATCAGACTTTGAAACGGGTGTGCGTTTGGGCTTATCAGCAGGTACCGGGCTGGCAACCTGTTCTGCTGACTGCGTTACCTTTTGTGCATCCTGGCGTTGGAATACCGGAATATTCATGGCTTGCAATACAGCAATTTGATAATCAGACAATCCTGTCGTCATTTACGACACCTGATGGAAAAAACGAAGTAGGAAAAGTGTATCAGATTAAAGAGAGAAGTGGCAGGGGTGGAGGGACTCGAACCCCCAACCATCGGTTTTGGAGACCGCT
>NZ_CFIDRX010000142.1:0-11177 GCF_984433645.1 Marisediminitalea sp. | reverse complement strand
CTCTGCATGCACCTCCAGCTTCCTAGATCCTGTCGAATCCTAATCAGCCCCGGAGTTGAAGCGCGAATGGTATCGCGAAAGTGGGTTGTACACAACTGGCATTTCACCGTTTTGTGTCAGGATTTCATCCAAATATGGCATTGTATCCTGTTGGTGAGCCGCGTTTTTTTGCTACATTACCCACATAACAGATATAGGGGTAATTCGGAATAATGCAACCCTTGGATGTAAAAGTCGTAGAGCAGGTATTGGCGTGGCTAAATAACAGTCAGCCAGTTTGGTTTTGTACGGTGCTATCTACCTGGGGATCTTCTCCCAGAGAGCCGGGCAGTTTATTTGCAGCTTGCAGTGCCAGTGAATGGGTCGGTTCTTTGTCGGGTGGCTGCGTGGAAGATGAATTTCTGGCGCAACTCGGCTCGCCTGAATCATTGCAACCTGTTGCTATTCAGCGATATGGCGACGGGCAAAGCAACGGTGAAATAAAGTTACCCTGTGGTGGGATCTTAACCGTGTGCGTTGAGTATATTCAGCCGACAAAAGGCTGGGTAAACCATTTTGAAGACTACCTCGACGCTATTCGCGGCCGGCGTCTACTCACTCGTACCATAGATTTGAAAAGTGCTGACGTATCGTTCAGTCCAGCGTCGGTTTCGCAGTCGCCGGTAGACTGGCAGGGGGGCGAGTCGCCTGTCTTTGTTCGAATAGGCCCGGCAAAGCGATTGATCATTGCGGGTATTTCTCCGGTTGCCGAGTATTGCGTGCAGTTTGCATTGGCGCTCGGTTTTGAAGTGATTGTGTGTGAGCATCGTCAGGAAGAGTTGGCGCGTGTCACGCTCTCGGGGTGTCAGATTGTTCCCGTGTTCCCGGCTGACTATATTTTGCAGCCAGATGCCGTGCACGGGCAAACAGCCATAGTGTCGTTAACGCACGATGCCAGAGTCGACGATACCACCATGCTTGATGCGGTGAATACCAATGCCTTTTACGTTGGCGTAATGGGGTCTAAACGTACGTCTCGTAATCGGGCAGAGCGTTTACAGCGTATCGGGCAGTTGGATGACCAAACGCTGGCAAAAATACACATGCCGATTGGGTTGGACATTGGCAGCAAGACGCCGGCAGAAATTGCGTTGGCAGTAATGGCCGACATTGTCGCCAAATACCGGGCAGTCCATTAATTCAGGGATATAAAAGAGCATGAAAAGGCTAATTTGCAGTGTGTTGGTTTTGGCATTTGTGTCACTTAACGCCTTTGCTGATGCGCTGTCCACACCACTGATGCTGGATAACGGTGAATATGAAATCCCTGCCATTATGACATCACCAGAGGGGACAGCTGTGGTGCCAGGTGTCATCTTGTTGCATGGCAGCGCTTCGCATAAAAACGAAGTCGGTGATTTGTATTTGCGTCTTGCTGAACAGTTAGCGAACAACGGCATTGCGTCTATACGGATTGATTTTGCAGGCACCGGAGATAGCCCGGTAGATTACACGCACTACACGTTAAAAACTGCGGTGCGCGATGCGGAAGTGGCGTTAGCGTTTTTGCGTTCACAGCCACAGGTAGACGACCATCGAATTGGCGTTGTTGGGTTCAGTCAGGGCGGTTTGATCGCGCAGTTACTGTTAGCGCAGCAACCCGGTATTAAGAGCTTCGTGGCTTGGTCATCGGTAGCGTCTGATGGCATTGGGCCGTTTGCAGACATGTTTGAAACGCTGTACATGACAGCAAAACGTGAAGGCCAGGTAGAACAGCAATTCGCGTGGCGTCCGCCTTTATCGGTAAGTTATGAATGGTTTGAGCAAGTAATGGCGAACCAGTCGTTGTCGGGGATGGCAGAATACACCGGATCGGTATTGGCCATTGCTGGCAGTAACGACACGGTGGTACCGCCAACTGCGGCTACCAAACTGATTGTGGCGAGTGGCAGTGATGTTGCCAGAGCCGTCATCATAAAAGGGGCCGATCACATATTCAATGTGCTGGACGAAAACGCAAATCAGGATGAACAGCTGCTGGAGATGACAACAGAATGGTTTGCAGAGGCGCTATGATTGCGCCTCGCAGTAACGCTGGTGGTCAAGCTTTGTGCTTCATTACGCGGGCTTTCTGGCGGTCCCAGTCGCGATCTTTAATGGTGTCGCGCTTGTCGTGACTCTGCTTACCTTTAGCAAGGTGAATTTCCAGTTTAACCCAGCACTTTTTCCAGTACATGGCGGTGGAAACAATCGAGTAGCCTTGTCGGTCTCGTGCACCCATTAAGCGATCAAGCTCACGCCTGTTTAACAGCAATTTACGCGCGCGTTCTGGCTCGCAAATTACGTGTGTTGACGCCTGATTCAATGGCGTAATACGGCAACCAACCAGGTATGCCTCGCCATTTTGGATAATCACATAGGTGTCTTTGATATTCACTTTACCGTCGCGAATACTTTTCAGCTCCCATCCCTGTAATGAGATGCCGGCTTCAAATTTGTCTTCGAGGTAATAGTCGTGACGCGCCTTTTTGTTAAGGGCGATAGTACCTGTGGATTGCTTGGATTTATTCTTTTTCATGCGCGCTATTATACTGATTGCGCAACGCTTGTCTCGTATTTCCTGAGCAGGTAGAAAAAATTTTGTAGTAAGGATTACAGCGATTTGGATTGTGCGCCAATGTTCAGTTTTGTGGTAAACTCCGTTCACCGTGTTACCAAGTTATGAATGATATGCCTACAATTCAGCGAAGCGCGCTGGTCGCTTATAGCGCGCAGTCAATGTTTGATCTGGTGAATGACGTGAATGCGTATTCTGAGTTTTTACCGGGTTGTTCAGACAGCAAAATCATCAGTCAGCAAGACAACGCGATGCAGGCGTCTTTGCTGATTGCAAAAGCCGGTATCAAGCAGTGGTTTACGACAGAAAACTACCTTGAACCAGCGAAAAGCATACAAATGACACTCGTTGACGGCCCTTTCAAAAAGCTCCAGGGAGGCTGGACGTTTTCCGCACTGTCAGAGTCGGCTTGTAAGATAGAACTGAATCTGCATTTTGAGTTCAAAAATCGCATGGTCGAAATGGCGTTTGGTAAAATTTTTAATAGCCTGGCCGAGAGCATGGTGAAAGCCTTTACACAACGAGCCAAGGTGGTATACGCGTAATGGACGACCTGATTAACGTAGAAGTGGCTTACGCTACCCCCGAAAAACAGTCACTTATTGAACTCACGGTGCCAGTTGGCTCTACGGTAGAGCAGGCAATAATGGCGTCGGGTGTACTCGATATTCACCCGGAAATTGAACTCAAAAAAGCCAAGGTAGGGGTGTGGAATCGGGTAGTTAAACCTTCGTTAGAAGTGAACAATGGCGACCGTATTGAAGTGTATCGCCCGTTAATTGCAGACCCGAAAGAAGTGCGTAAACGCCGGGCTGAAAAAGCCATTCAGGAGGGCCGGGCAGACAAAGTAACCGGTGGCCGCCCTAATCCGCTAAAAGCCGGCGCCAAAAACTAATCGTGGCGCTCGGTTAGGGTGCCTACCGCCAGTACCGGTGAGGCATCAATTTGTTCTGCATCCATCATTGAAGCAATGCGCTGCATGGTGGCTATCATCTGACTTTGTTCCCATTCCGCCAACTGACTGAATCGTTCCACAAAGTGCTCCTGTAACGGGCGAGGGGCCGTCTCTACAGCTTGCTGACCTTTTTCTGTTAAATACACGCCTACTTTGCGTTTGTCTTCAGTACTGCGAATACGGTTAGCAAGCTCGCGGGCCTCTAACCTATCCAGGATATTGGTGATGGTCGCAGGACTCAGGTTAATGTTGTCGGCAATTTCTTTTACCATGATCCCAGGTTTCTCTGCGATGTTTTGCAAAACCATTAACTGCGGTCCGGTAATGCCCACGTCTTTACTGAGTTGTTTACTTCGCAAATCGACCGCCCTGATCACTCTTCTCAGGGCTACCAGTAATTCTTCATCTTTGCGCATTTACGTTCCTGCTAATTATTTTAATAGGTGTAAAAAGTGTTGATGCTTCTGGAAGTGGTCCAGTACATCGTTTATTACGCCATCTTTAGACCATCCCATGATGTCGTAATCCTGACCGCCTTCAGCCAAGTGAACTTCGGCGCGATAGTACGTCTGTCCTTCATCTGAGTCCAGTGTTTCTTCGGTAGACACAGGAATATCGGGCTGTCGCGTCTTTGTTAGGTAGACGGCATAAATAAAGTTATTCTGTCCGCTAAACTCAACTTCCAGCGCAACGTGCGTATCGCTGATGTCCAGGCTGGCGTTGTACTGTTGTTCAGCAAACTCTTCACGGATCTCATGCAGTGCCGGATAAACGTTGCGGATCATGTAGCCGGATACCGCCTTTTTATTCGGGAAAGTCACCAGTTCGGAAAGCCGCTCTTTCCAGGGTTTATCGTGTTCAACTACCGCTGTTTGTACCGCCGTAATTTGCAGGCTGTCGCGTTTGTGCTTTTCTATGCGTAGCGACTTTATTAAGCCGGTTATCGCGATAAGCAGAATAATGGAAAAGGGCAGTGCGGCAACAATTGTCATGGTTTGTAAAGCGCCCAGTCCACCGGCGTAGAGCAAAATCGCCGCTACTAAACCTACTGCAATGGCCCAGTATACGCGTTGCCACAGCGGCGTATCGTTGCGTCCATGGGAGCACAACATGTCTACAACCATTGCCCCTGAGTCACAGGACGTAACAAAGAAAATAATCACCATCACCAGTGCAATCACACTAATAATACTGCTAAACGGGAAGTGATCCAGGAACACAAACAGTGCAACAGCACTGTCTTCTTTTACCATATTCGCTAGTTCGGTGAACCCTTCTGTGAATACCAATTCGATTGCGGCATTGCCGAACACCGTCATCCACAACAGTGTGAAAGCCGTCGGGATCATCAGTACTCCCAGCACAAATTCCCGCAATGTGCGACCAAAGGAAATCCGCGCTATGAACAATCCGACGAAAGGTGCCCAGGCCAACCACCATCCCCAGTAGAATATTGTCCAGCCGCCGATCCAATCGGTTTTCTGGTAGGCGAATAAATTGAACGTGTTACGCACAATGTCCGACAAATACGCGCCGGTATTTTGCAGGTAAGCCTGCAATAAGAACACCGTGGGTCCCGCAATCAGAATGAATCCCAGTAGTACAACTGCCATGATCATATTGGTTTCAGACAACCGGCGGATGCCTTTTTCAAGGCCGGTCATTACCGACACAATAGCCAGTGCTACCACACCCGTCATAATGCCAATTTGCATGGCGGTGGATTTAGGGACGTCAAACACAAAGTTAAGGCCTGCGTTTATTTGACTTGCACCCAGCCCCAGCGAGGTTGAAATACCAAAAATTGTGGCCGTTACCGCTAACGCATCGACCACATGCCCCTGCCAACCATAAATTTTGTCGCCAATTAATGGGTACAGCGTCGACCGGAGCGTTAACGGAAGTTGATGACGAAAAGCGTAATAGCCCAATACCAGGGCAACTATTGCGTAAATCGCCCAGGCGTGGAGACCCCAATGGAAGAACGTTGTCTTCATGGCCTCTTTTACTGCTTCTACCGAGTTCGGGGTTTCAGTTGGTGGTGCCATAAAGTGCATGAGCGGCTCGGCAACACCGAAGAACATCAAGCCGATACCCATGCCCGCCGCAAATAGCATAGACAGCCAGGTGAGTATGGAAAATTCGGGTTTGGCGTGGTCCGGCCCAAGGCGTATGTCGCCGTATTCTGATACACCAATAAACACCACGACCAACAAAATAACGGCCACGGTGAGTACGTAAAACCAACTACCGTTGTCTACCACGGATTGTTGCATGGTGCTGAATACCGTGTTTGCCATATCAGGATTGATGACAGTAAAAATCAATAACAGCGTGATAAAAGCTGAGGCGGCAAAAAATACCGGCTTGTTTAAAGATGCGGGTTGTTCTGTCGTGTGTTGCTGACTGCTTTGCAAGATTATGACCTTTCTACCAACAGTTTTTTATTCAATTGACAGAATATACAACAAAAATGCACTTCAAAAAAATCATGTTAAAAATAATTAGACAAGAAGCTATATTTTGATCCTTTATGCTGTCTATTCCGTTGAAATGTGCTGTTTTATATGGATGTGCTACAATGGTTGCTTAGATTGTGTAAAAATATAATAAGCACAATGCAATCGATTGTATCGTTCAAATTGCATTTAATAAGAATAAATTCAATTCGTTCTAAATCTAGAAAGGGTTCATTTAATGAAAAAAACACACCTCAGCTGCGCCATTGTGGCCGCACTGACTGCTCAGCAAGCTCTTGCTCAAACGCCTGACACCAAAGCGTCTATCGAAACCATTGAAGTTACGGCAACAAAACGTTCAGAATCTATTCAGGATGTGCCGGTTGCTGTTTCTGCGTTGAGCGGTGATGCGCTTGAAAACATGGGCATTGATAACTTTCAGGATTACGTAGAGTTTTTACCTAATGTCGTGTTTCAGGGAACGGGCCCGGGTCAAAACGAGATTTACATTCGTGGTGCGGCAACCACGCAGTCAAGCATTACGCTATCATCCGTTCAGGCATTGCAGCCTTCTGTTGCGTTTTATCAGGATGAAATGCCGGTTTCTATGGCTGGTCGTAACCTGGATATTTATGCAACCGACGTTCAGCGCGTTGAAGTACTGCCTGGACCACAAGGGACATTGTTTGGTGCCAGTTCTCAGGCCGGTACGGTTCGCCTGATCACCAAAAAGCCCGATCATTCAGGCTTTGCTGCTGGCTTTGACACCAGTATTTCAACCACCAAAGGCGGCGAGCTTAGCAACTCAGTTGAAGCCTATATCAATATTACGCCCACCGATGATCTGGCGTTACGCGTTGTTGCTTACAACGAAAAGCAGGGCGGCTGGATTGATAACCTGGAAAATGACCCAGGCAACGGCGGTTATATCGGAAGTGCGGTTGTCATTGACCGAATCTCTGGTGGCGCGCTGGCTGGCTATGGTGCGGATCCGGCTGAAATGGATACGCGTCGCGTAGTAAATGGCTTTACGCCTAACACCGCAGCGGTTGTTTCGCCTCGCAATGGCGAACACGTAGAAGACGATTTTAACGATGCTGTTTATTCGGGTGCGCGTATTGGTTTATCTTACCATATCAACGAGAACTGGGACTTACTGGTTCAGCACACCGAACAAACTCTGGACACCGAAGGGGTGTTTGCCTACGACCCAACTTTATCGGGTGAAAGTTCAGCAAACCGCTTCCAGGCTGATGAAAACTCAGATGAATTTGGTTTGACAACCTGGACTGTAGAAGGGCGTCTGGACAAACTGGAAATGGTTTACACCGGTGGTTATCTGGATCGCGAAATCGATACCTTAACTGATTATACCGGTTACACTAACGGCGGTTTATTCTCTGCGTATTACGTGTGCAATCACTACGACACACCCGATAATCCAGCTGACATCCGCTGTCTTGACCCAACCAAATACTATAAAGAAGACACCACCAGCACGCGTTTAACCCACGAGTTCCGAGTGAATACTGACGTGGACGCGCCATGGCGAGTGACTGCGGGCCTATTCTACGACGAGCAAGAAGTCGCGTCGGTAGGTCAGTTTAAGATTGCCAACACCGAAATGGCGACCTTTGGTTTTGACGACCTGTCTTCATCACGTCGCTTGCAAGGCACACAGGGCATTAACAGTAACGGCGGTCCTTTCTCGCCAGAAATCAGTTTTGTGAATGATATTACACACCGCATTGAGCAAATCGCGGTATTCGGTCAGTTCGAATACGACATCACTGATACACTGACAGCAAGTGTGGGTGCACGCTGGTATCAAATTGATGACATCTATCGCGGTGCAACAACAACCCGTGACGTTACCAGTCGACTGCAGGCCTATGGTCAGAATGTGACCGACCCGGCTGTTTATGACGCCCTGCGTTTAGATGGCGAAGGCATAGTTTCGGCAATTCAAAGCGGCGATTTAGACATCAGCCTGTTGGATGATCAAGGCGTACTGACGGTAGATGACACCATCTTTAAGTTCGGCCTGGACTGGAAAGTGTCAGACGACGTGTTGTTGTTCGCTAACTATTCAGAAGGTTTCCGTCCGCCGGTCACAAACCGTTTAGGTGGCGATGCCGCGGCTAATCAATCGGGCGCGTTTGAAGGCTTCCGTATTCCAGTGTATTCAACAACCGATACGCTGGACAACTACGAGTTAGGCCTGAAGGGGGATTTCCTCGACGGTATTCTGCGCGTTAATGCCACGGGTTATTATTCTGAAATCAGTGAGCTACAAACTTCTCGCTTCGACCCGACTAACATCAGTTTCCTGGTATTCACCGACAACGTGGGTGATGCCGAAGTGAAAGGTGTTGACGCTGATATTACCTGGTTGGCAACGGACAACCTGGTGGTTAACGCTGCATTTAGTATCCTTGATACTGAGTTAACGCGAATCAACCCAGAGCTTGAAGGCATTGCCGCTGGTGTTGGTACCGAATTGCCGTATTCAGCAAGTTTCTCTGGTAACGTGAATGCGCGTTACTACTTCGAACTGGATGGTGGCAAAGAAGGCTTTGTTAATGCGTCAGTCTCTTACACCGGTGACCGCTTAGCTGGCATGATCATGGATGCCTATGTAATGGAAGATGCAACCCAGCTTATTTATGGCACGGGTTCTGGCCTGAAAATTCAGGACGAGGCTGCAGTGTATGCTGGGGCAACTTACAACGACGCAAACGGTAACCCTTTCCGCGGCGGCCGTTATGTGCAGGAAGCCTACATGATCAGTAACGTGTCGGTAGGGATGTCAGACGATAGCTGGAAAGTTGAACTGTTTATCGACAACGTGTTCAACGAGTCAGCCATGCTGAACATCGATACACAGCAATACACGCCCAAGGTGGTAACGAATCGCCCAAGAACAGTTGGCGTACGCTTCTCTTTTGATTATTATTAATCGAAACAAGTACCTGTAATCAGGCAATAGCGGCAAGCTTCGGCTTGCCGTTTTACTTTTCAGCTGTGAATAGCAATGGCCAATACTTCTACATCATTACTGCAAACGGTTAAACAGTCGCTACAACAAGGCAGGTTGGACAACGCCAAAGCCGCGTTGGAACAGTTATTTCTGCTCAATATTAATGAACACGAAACAGCAGAAACGCTGTATCTGTCGGCTGTTACCTATCGACTAGCGAAAGACTTTCAGCATGCCATTAGGCGCATTGACGATTTATTGGCGTTGCGACCGGACTACGGCCGTGCATATCAGGAGGCTGGTTACTGTTATTTAGCGATGGGCAACCAGCAGGCTGCCAGCAGTGCGTTTTTTAAAGCCACGCAATACAATCCCGCTTTGCTAACCAGCTGGCACCAGTTATTAAAGATTTACACTCAGTTTAATGACCACAAAGCCAAAGACATTGCGCAGCAGCAGATCGCTCACTGGCAGGGATTACCCGCGCCTATTCGCGGTGGTTACGATCTGATGTACGAAAACAACCTGGTTGATGCCGAGCGTGTTTGCAGGCAATTTCTTCAGCAACACAAGCACCAGCCCGACGCCATGATGTTATTGGCAGAAATTGGCATCCAAATGAAGGTTTACCACGACGCTGAGTTTTTGTTGGAAAGCTGTATTGCGTTGTATCCCGACAACCAGCGCGCTGTGTCACTGTATTTGGGATTGTTAGCCAAGCTGGGTAAGCACGACCTCATTGAGCATCAGGTTACTGCTTTACCGGCGACTGTTCAGAACTCGACAGCAATGCAAATGGCGCTGGCGAATGCTTGTTTGGGCTTAAATAAAACGGAACAGGCCATCCGTATTTTCAACTCACTGCTTGCAGCCGATCCGGATAAACCGGCTGTTTGGCTGGCATTGGGCCACGCCCATAAAACGGCTGGCGCGGCAGAGCAGGCGGTGGAAGCCTACAAGCAGGCTGCCCATTATCATCCTTCATTTGGTGATGCTTATTGGAGCCTGGCAAATATGAAATCTTATCGGTTTACCAACGAGGAAATCAGTAGGATGCAGGACAGGGCAGAGTCACCGTCGTTGTCGGTAGATGACAAGGTGCACTTGTGCTTTGCTTTAGGTAAAGCGCATGAGGACAATAAACAATTCGATGCTTCCTTTGCGTATTACGAAAAAGGGAATGCACTCAAAAAGGCCACTTTATCATTTAGCATAGAACGCACCGAACAAGCCATTCTCCAACAGGTAGACGCGTTTCCTGTTGAGGTCGGAGCGCCATCGCCAAAAGGCTTCCCGGCACCCGATCCTATTTTCATTGTTGGTATGCCACGAGCTGGATCCACGCTGATTGAACAAATTCTGGCGTCGCACAGTGATATTGACGGCACTATGGAGCTGCACAATATTCTGGCTCTGGCATCGCAAATAAATACGCCGGCTATGCAGTCACAATTAGCAAACCAGAAGGAAACACAATCAACGTTTGTGCCGTATCCCTTTGCGGTATCACATCTTACTCACGCCCAGCGATACCAGTTGGGTAAAGCTTATATTGAACAGACCCGTTGTTACCGGGAACAGGCCCCGTTTTTTATAGATAAAATGCCGAATAATTTTATGCACATTGGTCTTATCAAGCAGATCCTGCCCAATGCAAAAATTATCGACGCACGACGGGAGCCGATGGATTGCTGTTTTAGTAACTTCAAGCAATTGTTTGGTGAAGGGCAAGAGTTTTCTTATTCCCTTGATGACGTTGCCCGTTACTATCAGGCTTATTTATCACTCATGGATCACTGGCATCAGTGTTATCCTGGCGACATCCTTACTGTACATCACGAGGACGTGCTGGATGATCTGCCCGGTCAGGTCGCCCGGATTCTGGACTATATTGGGGTGCCATTTGAAGAGGCTTGTGTGGCATTTCACCAAACCCAGCGGTTAATTAAAACGCCCAGCGCCGAACAAGTCAGACAGCCTATCAATCGCTCAGGGCAGGGAAGGTGGAAGCCTTACGCTTCTCACCTGGATGCACTCACCAAGCGCTTTCATTAGCGCCGAATATTCAGTACTTCCTACGCTGTAAGCCAGTTTCTGCAAGAATTTTGGCGGAGATTTCTTCAATAGAGTACTTGGTACTGTTCAGGAATGGGATTTTTTCTTTGCGGTAGAGGTTTTCAACTTCCC
>NZ_CFIDRX010000141.1:0-11351 GCF_984433645.1 Marisediminitalea sp. | reverse complement strand
TTTGTGGAGATACCAGCTCCGGATTAATCACTAACACACATTTGGCATTGCCCGACGCAATCATTTCCCACGCCCGGTGCATCCCAAAGGTCGCCGCAGAGCACGCAACCAACATATCAAAACCGAAACCTTCAATCCCCAACGCTTCCTGCACCTCAATCGCGATGGCAGGATATGCTCGCTGGGTGTAGGCGCACGACACAATCACTGCGTCGACATCCGCCGCCGTTTTATTCGCGTCGGCAAGGGCAAGTTTAGCGGCTTCAATGGCGATCTCGGCCTGGTTCGACATCTCGTCCTCGCCGCGCTCCGGGATAGCAGGCCGCATGCGTTGAATATCCAGCGCACCGTCTTTGCAATAAATATATCGGCTTTTGATGCCCGAGGCCTTCTCAATAAATTCCGCACTGGAATGAGGCTTAGCGTCCAGTTTACCGGCAGCAATGTCTGCATCGTGTTCTGCATTGTAGGCATCTGCCCACGCGTTATAGCTTTCTACCAGTTCTTCATTGGTTATTTTGTTGGGTGGTGTCCACAGGCCGACACCACTTAACACTACGGATGAATTCATATTATTTTCTGTCTCAATTCAGTCTGCCGCTGCATCACAGTTCACTCTTGCAGGGCTGTTAGATTCGCTTAAGCTTATACTTTTGACACAGAAAAGTCATGATCCTGTCGCGAAGTTTGATATGTATGTCGCTAATTTCTCTGATGGAACTCAACACTAGCCTTTTAGCAGCAACGCCTGTCTGTGCTGGCGTTCTCTTTCAAAAATGGTGGTGTTATTGAAGCGACGAATGCGTTTCATGTGAACGTCACCGGTTGCGGGGGTGTAATAGATTTTTCGCGCGTAGTCCTGACACAGATCCTGCCCAACAACAGGGATCCCCGTTTCTGACAAAAAGTGCTGTACAAAAGCGGCATTGGTTTGGCCGACGTCACACTTGTCAAAGCCGTTCAATACTTTGCCACCGCCAAACACCTTCGCTTCGAAGCGCGACCGTTGCCCGCCAAGCTTTTCGAGGTCCTCTATGAGGATAGTCATAGCGTGCTGGCCATATCGGGTAATGGCACTGCGCACCGTCGCATCCTCCCGGGTTGCGGTGGGCAGCATAAAGTGATTCATGCCCCCTACTCCCGCCATAGGATCGCGAATGCAGGCCGCAACACAAGACCCCAACACCGTTACAATAAGTTTGTCACCAGAGGTAGCAAAGTACTGCCCGGGCAACAGCTTAATGGCTTCACGTTGAAAGTGGGTGTCAAAATAAGCTATTGGTACCGTGTTGAACTCGCCAAATGCGTCATCCATACCGTTATTTCACAGGCCGGTAGAGAGTTTTCCCCATGGGGCGAACCAAATCGGTTTGCAAATTAAAGTTTTCCGAATGCCCTGCCACATACATGCCATCCGCCGGTAACAAATCTACCATTCGGGCGAGGAGTTTAAGCTGAGTCGGCTTGTCGAAGTAAATCATCACGTTGCGACAAAAGATCACATTAACCTCCCGTCTGAATCCCCAATCAGCTTGCTGCAAATTGATTTTCTTGAAGGTCACCATGTTGCGTAGTTCATCTACTACTTTTACCTTACCGGCATTATTGCCTGTACCACGGTGAAAGAACTGCTGTTTACGGCTGTTCGACAGCTTTTCAATGCTGTTAGCAGCGTAGACACCTCGTTGCGCGGTAGCCAGCACATTGCTGTCGATATCAGAGGCCACAATATTCACCGGAGGCTTGTAGCTGCCATAGACCTCTGCCACCACCATGGCAATGGAATAAGGTTCTTCACCTGTGCTACTGGCGGCACACCAAATCGTGTGCGTCTCTGGGTGTTCATGTAAGTACCTTGCCAGCGCGTCGAAGTGGTGTGGTTCACGAAAGAACGACGTCAGGTTGGTGGTTAAGGCATTAACGAATTGTTCCTGCTCGTCGGTGGAGGACGCCACATAGGCCAGGTATTCATTAAAGCTGTCCATGTTCAGTGCTCTGAGTCGTCTCGCCAAGCGGCTGTACACCATACCGTCTTTGGAGTCGGCCAGACGGATCCCTGCCTGGCTCATCAACGTTTTTCTTACCTTTTCGAAGTCGCTGCGATTAAATGCAAACTCCCGCTGGGCAGCGGGGGTCACAACGGCCCCCATTAGAACGTCTCCCACTCATCTTCTTCGGCCCGGGCGGGTTTCAGCATTGTTTTGGCGACTGGCGCTGGCGTTTTCAGGTAGCCGTTTACAGCCGGTTTTGCTACCGGGGCTACCGGATTGCTGAGTCTGGCCGGTGCTGACACCGCGGCTTGCAAGGCACTGCCGTCGAGCTTAAACGTGGTGACCCGGTCTGAGAGTTGCCCCGCCTGGTGGCGCAAGCTTTCCGCTGCGGCGGCGGCTTCTTCTACTAGGGCGGCATTTTGCTGCGTCATTTCATCCATTTGAACAACTGCTTTACTCACTTCATCGATACCTGAGGCCTGCTCGATTGACGCGGCGGCAATCTCCGACATGATGTCATTAACCCGTTTGATAGCAACGACAACGTCATCCATGGTTTCACCTGAACGGTTCACCAGATCGTTACCGGTGGTAATTTTAGTGACCGAGTCAGAAATCAATTCTTTAATGTCTTTGGCTGCTTCTGCAGAGCGCTGTGCAAGTGTTCTTACTTCACTGGCCACGACGGCAAAGCCACGCCCCTGCTCTCCTGCTCTTGCAGCTTCTACCGCGGCATTGAGAGCCAGGATATTTGTTTGGAAAGCAATGCCGTCAATCACACCTATGATATCTGAGATGCGCTGGGCCGACGCATTTATGGCTGACATGGTATCGACAACCTGCTTGATCATGTCGCCGCCTTCAGCGGCCACGGTGCAAGCCTGTGATGCCAGGTTATTGGCCTGCTCTGCATTTTCGGCGTTTAGCTTCACAGTGCCGTTTAGCTCTTCCATGCTGGAAGAAGTTTCTTCCAGACTTGATGCCTGCTGCTCGGTGCGTGAAGACAGATCCGCATTGCCAGTTGCGATTTCAGATGAGGCGGTATTGATAGTTTCAACTGCGTCGTTAATTTCACCAATGGTAGATCGCATGTTGTGAATGAACTGGTTAATGGCTTCGCCCAGTACTTTGAAGTCGCCCTCAAATTCGTGCTCGATGCCACAAGTTAAATCGCCGTCTGCCAGCTTTGTCATCACATCTTTCACGTCCGAAATGGTCGTGCGCATGTCCTGAATAAACTGATCGGTAGCCTGACCCAGCTCTTTGAATTCACCTTCAAATTCCTGCTCAATCTTGCACGACAGGTCGCCTTTGGCCAGCTGCGTCATTACGTGCTTGATTTCGTTAACGGCTTTGGTTCTTGCGGTCACATCGGTGGCAAACTTAACCACGCGGAATGGCTTGCCATTTTGGTCCAGAATCGGGTTGTAAGTAGCCTGAATCCAAATCTCGCGGCCGCCCTTGGCAATGCGCTTAAACTCGCCTGACGCGTAGTTTCCCTGATTGAGGCTTGCCCAGAAAGCTTTGTAGTCCGCGCTTTGTTTGTAAGTTTCATCAACGAACATGCTGTGATGCTTGCCTTTGATGTCGTCCAGGGAGTAGCCCATCGCTGCAAGGAAGTTTTCATTGGCGTTGATAATGGTGCCATCCAATTCAAACTCGATCACCGCCTGGGACTTACCAATAGCGTCAAGTTGCCCTTCAAAATAAGCATTTTTGCGCTTTTCTGCGGTGATGTCAGAGGCGTATTTCACCACTTTAAATACGTTACCTGCCATGTCGAAGATGGGGTTATATGAAGCCTGTATCCATATCTCCTCGCCAGCGCGGGTGACCCGCTTGAATTCACCGGAGAAGAATTGGCCGTTTGCCAGTGAAGACCAGAACGCTTTGTACTCCGCGGTATTTTGCGTTGCCGAGTCCACAAACATGCGATGATGCTGGCCTTTTATCTCTTCCAGGCTGTAGCCCACTGCATCGAGGAAATTCTGATTAGCCTCCAATATGGTGCCGTCGGGTTTAAAGGCGATAACGGCCTGAGACTTACCGATTGCATCAATCTGACCGGCATAGTCTGCCGCCCGGTACTTGGAAGCCGTAATGTCAGAGGCGTATTTCACCACTTTGAAGGGCTTGCCGTCCATGTCCATAATAGGGTTGTAGCTTGCCTGGATCCAAATATCCTTGCCGCCTTTGCCAACGCGCTGGTACTCACCACTGAAGAACTGTCCTGCTTTGAGTGACGCCCAAAACCCTTTGTACTCATCGGAGGCCGCATAATCCGATTGAACAAACATACTGTGGTGCTTGCCCTGAATTTCTTCCAGTTCATAGCCCACGGTATTTAAAAAGTTCTCGTTGGCATCCAGAATGTGCCCGGTTAAATCAAACTCAATCACTGCCTGAGACTTGCCAATCGCTGAAATCTGGCCGTTATAGTTAGCATTGAGTAATTTTTCCTGGGTCACGTCTGTGGCAAACTTAACCACGCGAACAACATTGCCATTGTCGTCAAATACCGGGTTGTAAGAGGCCTGAATCCAAAACGCCTGACCTTGCTTATTAATGCGCTTAAATTCACCTGAGTGTGTATTGCCTTGCTTGAGGTTCGCCCAGAAGCTGGTGTACTCGGCGGATTTAGCGTATTCAGCCTCAACAAACATTTTGTGATGTTGTCCCTGAATCTCTTCGAGTGTATACCCGGTCGCGGCTAAGAAATTACTGTTGGCGGTTTCAATTGTGCCATCGGGTAAGAATTCGATAACCGCCTGGACGCGGTCAATGGCATTTAACTTGCCTTGCTGAGCATTTAATTGCGCGTTGTCTGCCCACTCGAGAATGTATCCTTCAGCGACACCTGCTGGGTCGGTGAGCGGTGTAACAGTGAGTTGCAGGTTTTTATTGCCCACACTGACAGCTGCACCGTTAGTGTGTTGTGCCAGACGACCGAACATACCCTGCCCTAACGAGTCACAGTGTTGACCTGGAACCAGGGTAACCCCGCAGTTAGCAATACTTTGATAACACGCCTGATTGGCGTAAGTCACCACCCCGTGATTGTCTACCATCATGATGCTCGCGGCACTGTTATCCAGTGCTTTTTGTTGCATGACCGACAGTTTTTGTGCAGCTTTCAATGCATCTTGGTTGAACAGACTTAATACACCCATGATTTTACTCCATCACTCGGTTTGCCTGTTGATGTCCTTACACCGACAGGTAAATGGTTGGCTAACCTGCTAGTGCAGCGCTCTGACTGTTATCAACGAGCGCCAGGGCATCGCTGGTGATCAGCTTTTCGATATTGACTAAAATAACCATTGAATCGTCTACGTCTGCCAGGCCCAGTAAATACTGGCTGTCGAACGCAACCCCGAATTCAGGCGGCGGTAACACCTCGGCTTCCGTTAAACGCACCACGTCAGACACACCGTCTACCACAACGCCGACAATGCGGTCGTAGACGTGTAGCATGATCACAATGGTGAATTCGTTATAAGTGGGCTCGCCCACATCGAACTTTATTCGCAGATCCACGATAGGGACGATATCACCACGTAGGTTGAGCACCCCTTTAATAAATGCCGGTGCGTTGGCGATCTTGGTGGTCGCTTCGTAGCCGCGGATCTCTTTCACTGTAGTAATGTCGATGGCGTAGTACTCTTTGCCCAGCACAAAACTCAGGTATTCCCGTTCGTCAGACCCTACTGGCGATTGCTGCAACGTTGCTTCTGTCATGCGCATGCCTCTTGTTTTAAAGCGTCCTGGCAGGTTTGAGCAATGGAGTCCGCGTCCAGAATGAGCGCGACCTTGCCGTCCCCCATGATGGTTGCACCCGCAACCCCAGCGACTTTGCGATAGTGTTTTTCCAGGCTTTTAATGACCACTTGTTGCTGACCAAGTAACGCATCTACCTGTATACCAAACCGTTTTTTCCCACTTTCCAGTAACACCACGATCCCTTCTTCCGGTGCATCGATTGCCCCTTCAACGTCCATGAGTTCATGCAGCGCTACCAGTGGCCAGTATTCCCCCCGGATCCACAACACATTGTCATTACTGAGGCTTTGCAACTGTTCGGCTCTTGGCTGGAATGACTCAATGATATTGAGCAGCGGCACCACAAATATCTGGTCGCCCACAGCCACACACATCCCGTCGACAATGGCCAGAGTAAGCGGTAAATGAATATTGAATGACGAGCCTTCACCCACTTTGGATTCAATTTCAATTCGACCGCCGATTGATTCAATATTGCGACGTACGACGTCCATACCGACACCGCGCCCGGAGACATCGGTCACCTCTGCGGCCGTAGAGAAGCCCGGTTCAAATATCAGCTTCCAGATATCACTGTCCGGCATATCGTCAGAGTGAATCAGACCGTTCTCCATGGCTTTGTTGAGAATGCGCTCGCGGTTTAACCCAGCGCCGTCATCCTGAATACTGATAATGATACTGCTGCCTTTTTGTGCAGCACTGAGCACAACGGTGCCCGACGCAGGTTTACCCGCTGCCTGGCGTGTTTCAGGCGACTCAATACCGTGATCAATACTGTTGCGTACCAGGTGAGTAAGCGGATCCACCAGCTTTTCTATCAGGCTCTTGTCTATTTCTGTGGCACCGCCCTCAATAACAAGTTTGACCTGCTTACCGAGCTTCTGTGACAAGTCCCTCACAACCCGAGGGAAGCGATTAAATGTCATGTTGACAGGCAACATACGCATCGACATCACAGATTCCTGTATTTCACGCGTATTGCGCTGTAACTCATCAATTGCGGTTTGAAGCATCTCACCGGCTTTGCCGTCGACTTCGTTCCCGATCATAGACAGCATGGACTGGGTGATCACGAGTTCTCCGACGAGGTTAACCATGCCATCAATCTTGTATGTGTCGACGCGAATGGAGCCGGATTCTTTGGCTGGTGTTTTTGTTTGAGAGACTGCCTTGCCCTTTGCGATTGGCGTGACATTCTGTTTCGGTGTTACCGGGGCGGGCTGGCTTTTTTCGCTTTGTGATGCGGCAGGTTGAGCGGGCAGTGCCTCGTCATCAAAGAACCCAAAACCGGAGATGTCGTCTGTTTCTTTACCATCAGGTGCTTGTGGATTGTCTGTTGGAGCTTCAGCCCCAAAAGCCAAATCACCAAACAGGTCATCGGTTGCATCAACGGCTGTAGCGGGCTCGGCGATATCGTCAAAGTCGAAAAAACCAAAGCCATCGTCAATGCCTTCCGATTCCGCTATGTCGTCCTCGCTCTCACCGGCCTGAGCTACGGGCTCTGAGCTGCCGGTACTGCCAAGAACGGCCTCAAGCTTTTCGATACCGGCGTTAATGGCATCAGAAGGTAGCTCACCGCCGTCTTTATAAGCCTGCAGCGTTGCATTAAGCGTATCAACGGTTTCAAGGAACAGATCGACAATCTCGACCGATAAACTCATGGTTTGATTGCGTGCTCTGTCGAGCAGCGTTTCCATCACGTGGGTCAGCCCGGTCAGTGCATCGAAGCCGAAAATACCGCTGCCCCCTTTTATGGAGTGGGCCGCTCTGAAGATACTGTTTAATGCCTCGCTGTCGGGGTTATCGACATCAAGTGTCATTAATAAATCTTCCATGGCCTGCAAGTGTTCGTTACTCTCGTCAAAGAACACTGCATGAAACTGTTCTACATCAACGTTCATGTTCGCTCCTCAGGCCTGGGCCACTTATCCCAGTACCCGGCGCATTACGTTGAGTAACACATCCGGAGAGAATGGCTTGACCATCCAGCCTGTCGCACCAGCCGCTTTGCCAAGCTGTTTCATGTCGTCACTCGACTCGGTGGTTAACACAACAATTGGCGTGCGTTGAAACGTTACCAGGCTGCGCAAAGACTTAATCAGTGACAACCCATCCATGCGAGGCATATTCTGGTCGGTCAGCACAAAATCAAAGGTAGAGGCTTTGCATTTCTCCAGCGCGTCCAGACCATCTTCGGCCAGCGTGACCTTATAGTGTGCTGCTTTTAATGTGGTTTCGACCATTTGGCGAATTGAAACTGAATCATCCACAACTAAGATATGTTTTGACATGACCGATACTCCTGGGTTTTCACTCAGAACAATTCAACATCACCAGCGTCCATGGAAGACGCTGAAACCGGATTGTGATCAAGTTGGCCTTTGGCCACCAACTGGCTTTTGTAGTCTTCCATTTGCGTTTCCAGATGGCTGATATTGTGCGTGTCCAACTGGTCAGTGATCATGCTGATAATGCCGGCGGTGTGTTCCAGGTTCTGACCATTGATATCGCCGAATTGCATACCGCGAATAGCATCGCCCACTGTAGCGGAGAAGCGCGTATTCAAAGAACTCAGGGCTTCGGTAACAGACAAGTCCTGGGAAGCCTTGCCGGCAATTAGGCCAAGCTGTCCCTTGATGTGGTCTTTTTTGTTTGTCACCTGCGACAAGTCAATGGAAGACACGAAGCGCGCTTCTTTTTCGAGGTTGGTGATCATTTCCCCAATCATGCTCATTTGTTGCGTGATCACGCCACTGAACTCAGTAGAACGGGTAGATAATGCCCGCACCTCGTCGGCAACAACCGCAAACCCTCGGCCTGCCTCACCTGCTCTTGCAGCTTCTATAGCGGCATTCAGGGCCAGTAAATTGGTTTGCGATGAAATAGCATCGATATCACTCAAGGCTTTTTCCACGGTAGGCATAGCCTGATAAATTTGTTCAACCTGCGTCATTAAAGATTGGGTAGATGAACTGACCTTTTCGGTGGTATCAATAAACGACATCAGGGTTTCATCAGTCTCAGTGGCAAAGTCTTTCAGGTGTGCTGCGTATGACTGATCGGAACCTTCGAATGTCATCAGGGATTTAGTTAGCGTTTGCTGCTCTTCAACCAACTCCCGCAGCGCTGAGAATGATGTAGACAGGGTGTGCACAGCATCGTCCTGAGTAGATTTAACAGCCTGTATATTTTGCTCACACTCCGCTAACAGTTCCCGCAGTGCGCTGTTTATTGCGCGAATTCTGGGAGGCACTTCGTCAGAAGATGGTGATGGCAGTGGGTTTGTTTGCTCTGTTTTCTTTTGGGAATCATGCTGGCTTTGCCTGACGCTGAAAACCGTTGTCGCACCCACCGCTAAAGACACCGCGACCATGGCTAAAGTAGGAAATTGTGTATAGGTTGCTCCCCACGCCACCAAAAGTACAATAATCGATACCCAAACCCAGGTATATTCTACGGATTCACCTTGCTTCAATGGTCTTGCTACTTCGGCCATCACTACCTCAACCTACAGCACAATCTGTCCAAATCCGTTTGTACTCGTGCTGAACAGAATGTTTTCGACATATTGATTATGGTTCTTGAGCGCACTTACGCACAATTATACTTTTGGTTATTTTGTTTAAATTGCGCATTTAGTGACATTTGAGACAACCTGAAATAAGCATAGAATGCAATGAGACGATGTGCAACATAATGAAACTGATTTTCAATAGAAGGGGCCGTAGCCTGCTGACTTATTCGCTTTAGCGAGGTACAAACACAAAAAAGCCCGTGGCATTCACATGCAACACGGGCTCGATGTAAACCGGGCATGGAGCCCGGAATTAATTATTGCTGAGTGATACCGTAAACCGCTACGGTGCCACTGACTTCATTGCCTACAATTAACATAGGTTCACCAGTAACGCTGTCATCAGCAGAAACGAACAACAGGCTCTCTGGCGCAAGATCACCTATCGCATCGCCTACCGCCAGTCCTTCCGTAACATCGCGGTTATTGATGTAATCGACAAAAAACGCATCGTACGGATTGGTAATGTCGTAAATGAAAATACCGCCCATACGTTCCAGCCCGATAAATGCGTATGAACGCTCGCCAACTGTTCCGACAGTCAGTGCCTCTGGCTCAGGTCCTTTGTTTTCTGAACGTGAATCCCCTTCATTTTCGTCATCACCATTATTAAACTGAGCGCCATAAATCGATGCAGTGATTCGCTCAAAGTCATCACCTGAATCAAACACGACCAAGCCATTCTGATCCCAGATAGTAAAAGAGCGCGCACCATAGGAATAAGCCGCTTCATACTGGCCATCGCCATCCATATCACCCAACGCGTTTGTGACACGCAGATCGTCGGTTTCTCCGTTTGCATGCAATGCTTCCAGTAACGAACCCGGTGCCGCGGTCAGGTCTTTCACTTTGACTTCTTCAGTAAATGCCAGGCATTCACCATCATCGAAATCCTGCCCACCTGCCGCTGTACACTCTGCTTCTGTGAGATCATCGCCAATAAAGTACTCGCGTGCATCACCTTCGTTGGCGGTAAGGAGGAAAGGCGCTTCTTTCCAGGTATACATGGCAATCGTATCCGGCATATAAACACCATAAAGGCCCGCATACTTGCCAAAGCTCACTTCACCGTCTTCCTGAGCATCGATATTCAGCGCAGACCAATCCTTAAAGCCCAGTCCCAGTACATTCACTTCCAGCGAGGTCAAATCGATGACCGCAACGCCATTGTTTTCCTGCAGAGTGACAAACGCTGTGTCGTTATTAGCCGTAATGTATTCAGGCTCCAGATCCTGAGCAACACTGGTGGTGATAGTAACACCATTAATTGTGCGACCTTCCGGGTTTGGAAAATGCATGCCCATGGCCATTAAGCCCGCTTTTTGCGAATTGAATTCGGTAAAATCAATCAGTGTTGCAGTATCTGCAGGCACACCATCAGTAACAGTAATAACGGCCACTGAGCCTTCCGGGTCAATAGTATAGTCGCCGCTTGGCTCACCTTCGTTTGCAACAAGTACTTTGCTGCCATCCGGAGTAAACGTCACCATATCTGGCAGATTGCCTACTTCCACTGCTTTCAGGAAAACCGGTGCCGAACCCGATACGCCGGTGTAAAACAAGATGAAGCCGTTGTCGCTTTTGTCATCTGCAGGTACCGCCACGGCAAGCAAATCACCCGACAATGCAATACTGGTTAAACCATCCAGCGCAACTCCATCGATTTCATCGGCCAGGGTAATGCTGGTGCCGGTTGTCAGGTTGAAGTCAGTGATTGGATTGCTCATTGACTCGGCAGTCAGATCCGCAGTACTGACCATTTCGACGGTATTGGCATCGCTATTGGTGACATAAATTGTATTCGTGTCCACGTCATACTGAACAATCTCTGCTGCGCCTTCAGCATCCAGGCTAGCCCGGCCAATCACAGACAAACGAATACCCTGCAGGGCATTCTGACCATCAGTGCCGTCAGCGCCCGCCTCACCCTGAGGACCCTGCGCACCAGTGGCACCGTCTTGTCCGTCATCGCCTTCTAGGCTACAACCACCCAATAATCCTGCAAT
>NZ_CFIDRX010000140.1:0-11462 GCF_984433645.1 Marisediminitalea sp. | reverse complement strand
GCTCACCGCGACACTGTTAGCCAGCTCAACGCGATAGCTGTCTTTCGTAGCTACACGTGCGCTTACGAAATTATTGTCAGTGGCATCAGCGTCATTCGACTTTATTAACACCGCGCCGGCCAGAGCGCCAGTACCAAATACCGTGGCTTGTGGCCCTCTGAACACCTCGACTTGTTGGGTGTCAAACAAAATGCCCGAAGCGCCCAGTCCTGAGAAGTCGAAGTCGTCAACCATTAAGGCTACAGACGGATTAATTGGCTCTGCAAACTGTGAACGCTCACCGATACCACGAATTTGAACAAAACGACCACGCGACGCGCCGGCACTAAAATTAACGTTAGGGGCAACACGCAACAAGCCATCCAAGTGGTCGGCCTGACGTGATAATACGCGAGTATCATCGATAACCGACGCACTGGCGCTTATCTGAGACAAGGTTTGCTGGTAAAAATCACCGTATACGGTGACGCGCTCGATATCGGATTCTGGTTCTGCTGCAGCGCTGAATGCAGCGCTTAACAACGACAATGGAAACAGTGTTTTAGAAACTTTCATACAGGATCTCTTGTGCAATAGTGACCAAAAGATCCGGCTTTTACGGCAGGTGAATAGGCTGTTTTGTTAACCATCCCTACGCCGGTATTATCCGGATCAGGTAAAAGGGTTCCCACGTGGTGGATCTCAGCCTCATTCGGCACCCCTTGGTACGCGCTGAACCTAGAAAATAAAGACAGGTATGTCAGCGCGAGGGCAGTCTACCAATACGCACCGTGAATGCAAGTGATTCTGTATTCAGAAAATAAAATGCCCGCCTGTGACGTGGCGGGCATGACGGTTATCGCTGTCCGGACCGGACAGATTCCGGTGGTGACGTCACCGGACATTACCTGCACTAACTACTCGGAGTAACTTCGCGGTTGGCATCGCATACTCACTAGTGCCGGTAACGCAATCCGTACTACTTAAACCGGATTGTGTATGAGTTAACTATAAAGTTGCGGGGAAAATCAGAGTAGGACATTTAATACAAAACTTTAGGACAATTTTGTTCAACTTCCTTCGAAATCTGACAGTTATGTGCAATGATTAGCTCATATAAACGACAAGGAGCTTTCGATTGACCTACACAGGAACGTTTTGGTCCGCTGTATTGCGTGCTTTACTAAGCCTGCGTCGCGACAAACAGCTAAACACCAAGGATGATGAACAGGTTGTTGCTTTGCTACCTCGGGTGGAGTCCAATGAAGTAACGGCGCAACAATTAGCTCAGCTTTGCGATATGTTAGTGGCTGAGAATACCGCGCTCACAGGGCAGTCTTTGCTTGGCTACCTGGATTTCAACAAAATGGGCGCCGTACATTGCTACGCTTCGCTTAGCAAAGATATCCGGTCGGCATTGAGTGCCAGTGAGAACATTACTCAGGCCTGGTTTCAACCCGAAGAAACCCTGCAGTTGTGTACTGATGATAACGTGGCGACACTCGTATTGAAGCATACACTTCCGGTTTCACTCGTCCCCTTTCAGATTGCTTTCTTTCTCCTGCTGTTCAGACATTTAGCCGGGCGCGATTTCGAATTTACCGCGATCGACGTACCAACAAATGACAACCTGGCGTTGCTGACACCCATCAGCCGGGCGCCAATATCGGTAACAGAACAGCAAACCGAATTGCGGTTGTCTTTCAACGCAGACTGGCTGGACAGGCAGTCTTTTTTCCATAGTCCTAATCTGCAGCAGGTACTGGCCCGAAACTTTCAGCAATATGCACACCAGGATAGCGAAAACTCACTGCTGGTCACCCTGTTAAAAGCCTTCGATACCTATCACCAACCAGCCCGGATCCGCGCCGAGGGCATTGCAGAAAAACTCAATATGAATATGTCGACGTTCAGGCGCACCCTGCGCAACGACGATATTTCATTTAGTGCGGTGCTGAAGGGATATATTCACGAGAAAAGCGTGCACTACTTGTTGAGCGGAAAAAAAGTCGATGACGTCACAGACTTGCTGGGCTTTTCTGACAGACGGGCATTTGACCGCAGCTTTAAGGAGTTTACTGGTGTTAGTCCGGGGCAACTGCGTCAGATAGGCAGTCGCCTGCGTTTTCAACGGGGTAACCAGGCCTTGCTGGAGGTGTCAGATAACCTGCCGCCGTTGCCGGAGACGATTAATCAGATCATCCAGTTACCCGAGGAACAACAGACTGTGGGTAAACTTGTGGCGCTTATTGCGTCCGACCCGGTGTTCCAGGCACATATTATGGGCAAAGCCAGTCGCGCCGTTTACGGAACCACGCCGGTGTCACTGCAACAGGCTATCGGTCGCAACCTCGGGGTCAGTCAGGTGCGTCATCTGGCGGTATTATTCGCAGCACAACAATTCCTGACCGTTCAGAGCGTACATCCGGACGTGGCCAAGCTGATTGATGCAATGTTATTGAGCCATACGCTGTTTCAGGCACTATTCGCCAACGAATACAGTGAGGCCCAGAACGACATCCTGAATCAGGTGGTGATGTTTGGCCCCTTATCGTTACTGCTTATTTTTCACGCTGAACACATTTCCAGTGAGACGCTCTATGTACAGTGGAGCCAATCAGCCAGCTTTGAAGCGTTTGTGCAGCAGCTCGACGCAGAATTTAATGTGTGTTTGTACGGCGCCTCTTCACTGCTATTGATTAACTGGGGCATTACCAGTGAAGTGAATCAAATGCTGTGGCAGTTATGTCGTGGGGGAGAGTCGCTGATGCAGCAGCGCATCTTGCTTTGTCATCAAATGGCGTTTAACAGTTTGTTTTTCGATAGTGACGTCAGCACGCTGTCAGATATCAGTCAGGAACAAGGATTGAGTGCCGCTCAGCTTTCTGCGATGCAATCCGTGTTGGAAAAGTGGTAGTTTTACAGGCTGGCGGCTAACGCTGTTGCCGCCAGACTAGTACTCAACGCTACACATCAATATTGAGTTTGCCAATCTCTTCGGCCGTCTGCTGCTCCAATACTTCCATGGTCTTTCCGTGCGGCACAGGCAAGCGGGTTTCAGGATCTACTTTTACAAACACAATATCATCTGCCAGACAGATTGTTTTCTTGGTTGCCTTGTTTCGCACCAGGCAGGAAACGCTAATTGAGGTTCTCCCAACGGCTTTCGTCGCCAGTCCGAACTCGACAATGTCACCCTGTAAAGCCGGTGATTCAAATGAAATTTCACCAATGTGTTTTGTTACCAGACAATTGGTTTCCAACTGACAAATGGCATAAATAGCGGCTTCTTCGTCTATCCACTGCAATAAACGACCACCGAATAAAGAAAAGGCATAATTGAGGTCATTCGGCATGACCAGCCTGCGCGTTAAAAATCGCATAGTAATCTCTGTAATTTGTTGCTGTGGCTTTATTTTACCTTATCAGGATGCGCAAGCCCATGTGTCTTCGCAGTTGAAAATGATAAACTCAGCCACGACATTTTAATTCCCAGTCTCTGTGATGCTTAGTTGCTCATTCACACAACAATTACTCACAGACGCTGACAACTCGGTAGCGATAACGGCCAGTAACATGAGCGGTGTAGACTCACAACAAATATCAGATTGGTTACTTGCCAGAAAACAGCGTTGCTGTCACCGGCAGCTCGTTGTTATTAGCGGTAGCCCGGCATTTTGTAAACAGCAGCTGTTACCGTTTGTTAGCCATTTCAGCACTGAGTCGGTTCTTGCATTGGGGCATTCACAGGTTAGCGTCCCGGGCGCCCTGCCCCTCAAGCAAGCTACACAACTACTCGGACAATCCTGCAAACTGGGCATATACGATGCTTTCGAGGCATTCAGACCCAGCGCCCTATTGTCGTTAGCAGGGACAGTAGCAGATAACGGGATACTGTTACTTTGCGTCCCTCCAACTGCTGAGTGGTCTTACTACACTGAGCACACAACTAACCATTATTTGAGCTATGGTCAAACGTGCGAAAACAGCATATTCAGAGCTTATATGGCCCAGTTATTTTGTTCCCGACAAGACATTGCTCTGATAGAGGCCGGTGGAATATGCCGACTTCCCAGTCCACAGCCCGTAGCACAAAATCCAAGTCTGCTCGCCCCTGCCCCGTTTGCTTCATTAGACCAGCAACAGGCGTTCGAACAGCTTAGTCACGTCAGTGAATCCGGTATGTGTGTTTTAACCGCCGACAGAGGGCGCGGAAAGTCGACGTTATTAGGTATATTAGCGGCTCACTGGTTAAAATTCGGTAAATCAGTGATCATTTGTAGCCGTTTCCCTGACTCAGTAAACGCCATATTTAAGGGAGTCAGACACATCGCCCCCGATATACCCGAAACGTCAGCCCGACAAATACAACAAGGTAAACATTGCATTCGCTGGCTGCCTGTTGATCACCCTGAACTGTATAAAGACGCTGAAGCGGTTCTGATCATTGATGAAGCAGCCAATTTGCCTATTCCCACATTACAATCTCTTTGTCTTCACTTTAAGCGCGTTGTACTAAGCACAACAATGCGCGGTTATGAAGGTACCGGCAGAGGCTTTCTAACGCGCTTTATTCCCTGGCTTAAACAACAATTTCAAACGTATGAGCGTGTATCGCTTTCAATGCCATGCAGATGGGCGCCTGATGATCCTGTTGAAGAGACGTTATACCAGGCTCTGCAATTGGATGATGAACCTTCGCAAGGTGACTCAGTGGCTCTCCCAACATCAAAAAAAGGGAAAGATACCGAAGAGGTTCGGTACACCTTTCTGTCTGCTGAATCGCCAGAGTCGTTTAACAAAGTGCTGTCTTTACTAATGACCGCTCACTATCAAACGACGGTAGACGAATTAATCAGACTCTGTGATTCACCAGAAAACTATACGCTGATTGCAAGGCATCAGGATGACGTCATTGGAGTCATCAATATTCAAATAGAAGGCGGTACAATTCTGCAATCAGTGGCCAACGACATCGCTAGCGGAAAACGGCGGGTCAATGGCCATTTATCGGCTCAGGCGCTTAGCTTGTATCTCGCCGACCCTGCAATGGCAACTCAACGCTATTGCCGGATTAATCGAATTGCCGTGTCTGAAGCCTATCGCCGTAAAGGCATTGCAACTAACCTTATACATGCTCTGATACATTGGCTGAACGAACAGTCGATAGACGCGCTTACGACCTCCTTCGGCGCCACCGAATCGCTGATGAGATTTTGGCAATCATGTGGCTTTGAAGCGGTGAAAGCCGGCTTGAAACGCGATGCCTCAAGTGCCGAATACAGTTTGTTAATGTGGAAACCCATCACAGCAAAATCACGTGATAAACGCAATCTGGTTGCACAGCGTTTTTACCAGGAACTCTCTGTTCACCCTACCCCCGAGCTTTTCAACGCAGTGATAAAACAAGACGGGGCTTCGGAGACTTGCTTAGCGGCAGAGAATGACGATTTTGTAACCTGCAATTCTGACATTCTGAAACAAGTAATAAATGGGCACCGACAAATTCAACATGCAAGAGGCAGTGTGGTTTGGTTATTGGCACGTTGTAACGCGACAGCATCAGATATGAATAATAAGATGACTCACTCTTTAGACGTACTTAACAATTTTGTAGCTTGTTTTGACGACTTGTTTCCGTTTATTAAGCAATATGGCTTAACCGGTAAAAAACAGGCTTATGAATTTGCAACTGGACAGCTAACGCCATTAGTGTCACATGGCAAATATGGTTTAATGAAACATGTTGCGTAAGCAGGTAATAAAAAAGCGCCCTGAGGCGCTTTTTTGATTAGATATTGATGCCGCGATTCTTCGCTTTTTGCTTAATGTAAGGTTCCCATGCATTCGCGTTACGACGCATAGATGAATCCTTCTTCGCTTCCTTCACGTGCTCGTAGGCTTGTTTAAAATTGCCTGCGTAGAAGTTAGCTTCCATCAAACTGAAGTGTACTTTACCTGCGTCTTCAGTACCACGTGCTAGGGCGTTGTTTAACGCTTTAATTGCACCTTTGTAGTCTTCAGCAACCAGTAATAATACGCCTTGCTTACGATAGAATTCAGGGTCAGAAGACAGTTCAGCAGCTTGCTCGTAATACTTTGCTGCTTCCTTGTATTCCATTGCCTGGTGATAGCTGTTCGCAATCGCCGCAAGGTTATCTGCGGTTTTCTCAACTACGCCTTTATTTACATTTTCAGCCAGTACTTCAGCTGATTTGAAAGGCATGTTGTTGGTAGAGTATAACTGCGACAACATCTTGATCAGGTTTGGCTTAGTCAGAAAACCGTTGTTGTAGGCAATTTCCAAAGTTGACAGAGACTTTTTAAAATCTTCTACCATCAAATAGAATTGGCCTAACTGAACCCACCATTTACCTTCTTCAGGGAACGTGTTTACGATATCTTCTGCAACCTTAACCGTTTCAGGATACATCTTACGCTCATAGTAAGATGACAGTTTCAGAACATAAGGGTTCTTATTCGGCTTCTCGTACAACGCAATGGCTTTGTCAGCAGGAGCGATAAGCTTATCGAACTGCTTAAGCTCGTAATATGCGTTTGCCATACGTGTATAAACTTCTGGATCTTCCTTACAGGTAAAATCCAACCACGCCTGATAATACTTAACCGCATCGGTGTACTTCTTCTCCTGAAGGCTCAAATCAGCAATCAGCTTTAACGTTTGAGCATGTTCAAGATCATTCAGTACTTTGGGGTTAACAGAAGACGCCAGATAACCAAGAGCTTTCGGCCCTTGCCCATCTTTAGTCGCCAACATGTTACCCAATAAGCGATTTACATAAGCTTTGTCGAAGTCTTCTGACGCATCGATGTCCATTAACTGGGCAATCGCTTCATCAACTAGATCTTCGCCATACGCTTCATACGCTTTCTGTACTTTCTTACCGACGCGTTCGC
Organism: Marisediminitalea sp.; assembly: GCF_984433645.1. Taxonomy (NCBI): domain Bacteria; kingdom Pseudomonadati; phylum Pseudomonadota; class Gammaproteobacteria; order Alteromonadales; family Alteromonadaceae; genus Marisediminitalea; species Marisediminitalea sp. The sequence goes on along the minus strand of NZ_CFIDRX010000140.1, from coordinate 4,565 downwards.
CAACCAGATTAGTTGTACCCTTTTCATAGCCCGGACACACAACTGGCGGATTAGACTGCGCCAGAACAGGTGCTGATACAGCAGCACCCAGTGTGAAAGCAACGGCTACAAGTGACTTTTTGAACATTGCTGATTTCATCATCATTATTGCTCCAGTTTAAAGTCAAGTTGTACGAACATGTTAGGTTGTTTTACAGGTTTGCCGTCAACGATCTTAGGCTTGTATTTCCACTTTGCCAAAGCACGACGTGCTTCGCGGTCGAAAATACGTTTTGGGTCAGCATCCATTACTTCAATATCGCCCACTGAACCGTCTTCGTTGATTGTAAACTGTAGTTTAACCCAGCCTTCTTTACCATCGCGTGCAGCTTGCGGAGGATATTTAGGATCGATACGTACAATTGGTGTAGCGTCACCATCGCTTTGCATCGCGCCAACACCACCAATGTTTACACCAACACCGCCGGTGTCAACATTTGGGATATCCAAACTAAATCCATCCGCATCCGGCTCCGCATCTTCCGGCTCTACTGGCTCCATTTTAGGAGGCTGTTGAGGCGGCGGCGGTGGAGGGGGTGGAACACGAGTACGCGTCTGCACATCCTCATCCGGAGCTTGCATCACAATATCAATTACCGGCGCAGGTGGTACTTCGTCTGCCGGGCGAGCGGAGTTTTCAATCAACTTCGCCATTACCACAAACAGTCCGAATGCAACCGCTGCACCTACTAAAATAGAAGCAATCAATCGTCCCATGTTAATTCCTCGCTGCTACCGCAATACGGTCAATGCCTGCAGCTTTAACCTGGTCCATAACTTTCACCACTACACCGTGCTTTGCTTTTATATCAGCTTGAATAAAAACATAGTCCGTTGGCTGTTCAGTTAGCAGACGCTCTAAATTTGCCCTTACGCTGTCTAGCGCAACCTCACGTTTATCCAACCACACATCTCCATCTTCTGTAATAGCAATGAAGACGTTGGCATTTTTGTGTAGGAACGCTTGGCTCGCATCGGGCTTGTTAACTTCAATACCGGCTTCTTTTACGAAAACCGTTGTCACGATAAAGAAGATAAGCATGATGAACACGATGTCCAACATGGGCGTCATGTCAACCTGAGCATCTTCTTCTTCGGTTCTGACTTTTCGAGCCATAATCTCTCTCTCTACTCAAACGGCAGGCTATCGACTAGCTTTTCCCGCGCGATCTTAACTTTGGCCTCTATACGCGTACTGATAAACAGACCTGAGAGCGCTGCTACCATTCCAGCCATAGTTGGAATAGTTGCCATCGAGATACCGCCCGCCATAAGACGTGCGTTACTCGTGCCCTGCGTTGCCATTGTTTCGAATACGTTGATCATACCGGTAACCGTACCAAGCAGACCGATAAGCGGACACATGGCAACTAACGTACGTATAATCAGCATTCTGGCATTCAGTTCATCAGATGCTTCAGAGATCCACGCTTCACGGATTCTATGCGCATACCAAGACTTGGTATCTGACCGTGCTTTCCAATTATGAATAATTTGATTTCTCATTTTTGGAAACACTGCTGTCACAAACCAGTAGCGCTCAATCATTAATACCCACATGAGAAAGAGCGCGGCAGCAACGAAGTAAAGTACGTCACCGCCGGTAGCGATAAAGTCCCTGACCGATTCCCATAATCCAATCAGGTAAACCATATTATGCTTTCTCCGACTCTGCGTGAGCAGCAATGATACCCGCAGTCTGCTCGTCCAGGATGTGAACGATTGACTTGCTCTTAGAAGCAACAATGCTGTGCGTTAAGATCAACGGCAGTGCTGCAATAATACCTTGAGCGGTAGTTACAAGTGCCATTGAGATACTTCCTGCCATCATACGTGGGTCACCAGTACCGAACAGTGTGATAGTTTGGAAGGTTGCAATCATACCAAGTACTGTACCTAACAGACCCAGTAACGGTGCAATTGCAGAGAAGATTTTAATGATGTTGATACCCGCTTCGATACGTGGCAGTTCTTTCAGAATTGCTTCGTCCAGTTTCAACTCGATGTTTTCAGCGTCAGTGCCTTTGTTCTCAGCATACACTTTCAGGATGCGGCCAAGAGGGTTAGATTCTGAAGGTGAACCTGGGTTTTTAAGCTGTGAACGGATTTTGCCACCAACCAGAGTCAGAGTGATCAATTTATACAGACCAATCAACAGACCCAAGATCAACATACCAGTGATAACGTAACCTACTACACCACCAGCGTGATAACGCTCAGACATAGTCGCTTTTTGCTTCAACAGGCCCAGGATTTGGCCTTGTGAAGGGTCAGCATAGAAAGGAACGATACCTGAAGTAGCATTACGCAGCGCTTCAGCAGAAGCAACTAAGTGGCTGTCAGGCTGACGACCAAGTGGTTGGATTACTTTGTTTTCGCTGTCGTAAGTCAGGTAACCTTCGTCACCAATCAGGTTGAATGTACCAACACGAACAACTTCTTGTGTGTTTGTACCACCGTCAAGGTCGATTACGTCCGCAGAGAATCGAACAACCTGACCCTGTTCAGTCATTTCAGTTTGCAGAGAGAACCACAGTTCTTCCAGCTCGTTGATGTTAGGCAGACCTTTTGATTCTTCTGACATGCGAGCCAGGAATTCATCACGACCTGGGTATTGTGCGCTAACGATTGAAGTAGCAATACGACCAAACGCTTCAGAAGACGCCTGACGTACAACACCGAACATCTCACCCAGCGTACCTGTAGCTTGATCTAATTCAGCAGCTTTCTCGTTTAACGTTACTTCGTTATCAGAGAATTGTTTCTGCAGACGATCACCGCGTGCTTGCTCTGCTTTCAGGTCAGCTTCAGCTTTGCGCAGCAGTGCTTGCTTGTCAGCACGTGCTGATGTGAATTCAGCTTCACGTTGTGCATTGATTTTTTGCTCAGATGCACGAGAAGCCTTAACAGAATTTAACAGGTCTTCTAAAGATGCAGGCTCCTGAGCCTGAACTGCTGTAGAAGACATAACCGCGACTGTAGCTGCGGCAATTAGAGATTTAAATACTGGTTTCATTAACGCTTACTCCGCCGCTTTGATAGGAAGTTTAATCAACTCAGGTGGGGTCAGACCTTTCGCCATTTTCACAGCGTCGTTTACTGAACCAAGATATTCATCACCCAAAGTTTCCCATGAACGCGTGTCATTGTTCCAAACCCAAGCGTGTTTTTGGTCCAAAGACAGCGCTAGCATTGCCGCACGGCCTAAGTTAAAGAAATCAACAGTTACCTGAGTACCTGCGTTATCAAGTGTACCTTGATAAGACGCGATACGAGTACCGTATTCAGTTTCGATAAGGTATGCATCAAGTACCTGACGGAACTGCTCAGAAACAGTTACGTTAGAGTTAGCCATCAGATCGCGAAGTCTCTCGATACGCGCTTGACGCTCAGCCAGACGAATAGGAACGTCGAGCTCTACAAATTTTTCCAGGCTATCGATCATACGGAACATCAGAGGAACGATACCTTTCTTGGTATCTTCGATGCTGTCGATTTGGCTCTGTAAAGAATCAATACCACGCTGCTGGTCAGCAACCAGGCTTGCAAGGTAATCGTTATAAATTTTCAGGTTTTCCGTTTCGTCAACAACCGCACGGTATTCAACCAACAACTCCTGTGACTGTTCGAAAAGTGAGTTGATTTTTTCCTGAGATTTCGCTGCAGCCGCATGCATCTTTGCTTCTTCTTTATGAAGATCGCTCAGAGTAGTTGCAGAGACGAATGCGCTACCAGTCAGTGCGAATGCACCCATCACAGTAGAAGCAATAAGAGTTCTCTTGCTCATTTTGGACATAGTTCCCAACCAATTTCTTATTTGAATCCTTGCGTTTGTAATAAAAGTACTGTCACGCAAGGGGCGTATAAATTTCTATATTTAGGAAGGTAGTATTAGCCGTCGAGACGGTAGTACTACGAACTTCTTATAGTCACACGAGATTGTGGAAAGAGTCAAGTAACAAGCTCTTTACACAAGCCCAATGACAGGTTAATTGCTCAGTGAATATACAAACAGATTGTTTTATTGTGTATAGTCAGTCATGAAATTGTAAATAAATTACATAACCTTAACAATACAAGTCATTCTCAGTTACTGAATCATCGGACCAGACACTTGTGCAATCGAAGCGGAATGACTTTCCTTTTCACTATCGCACTGTAAAAAGTATGAAAAACAGACTTTCACCGAACCATATTTGCACAGCACAGAGTTTTATAGGATGCATTCTGTCTTTAATTTAATTGAATACAACGCAGATTCTATAAAATATCTAAGGGAGAGTTAATTCACGAAAATATGACCACAGTCATAAAATAGCGACAAAAGATACACGGTTGTTCGGGTGTTGCTGAACACGTTACATTTTTCACTTAACGAACTTCACCTATGTCATGCGTATGTTATTGATCAATACTCTCGTTTTCTAGTTAACCTATTTATAATTAACTACATAGAAGTGTATGGCCGTGGATAGATGAGGCTTATACCGGTTCATCACAATTTTGTAATATTACCCAGATGTTTC
>NZ_CFIDRX010000139.1:0-11503 GCF_984433645.1 Marisediminitalea sp. | reverse complement strand
TGACCGACAACAAACCCGGCAACTCCTACGACAGCACCGTCCACACTAGCAATCGCAAGACGGTAACCGGCTTGCCACTGTTGTTGAATTGCATAATTTAATTCTTCAATTGTGAACTGAGGACGCAAGTGCTGCATGACGCGGCTGACGTCCGTCAATACGACATCGTCAAGCGACTCCGGAATACGGCATTGAACAGAAGACAAATCGATATCCTTCGTAGGTTTTTAACAGAGAAATTTGCTATACTTCGCGCTTTGTAGCTTACCAAAGATATCCAGAAAGCCAATCTTTATGACCGTTGAAAAATTTGACCCGAAACAGACAACCACACTGGATGCGCCAAAAACCGTGCTCACAGAAGCCGCCGCATCGACTCAGACTGGCAATGCACAGTCGCGCATTGGGTTTGTTTCATTAGGCTGCCCGAAAAACCTGGTAGATTCAGAACGCATTCTTACTCAGCTTCGCACTGAAGGCTATGATGTAGTACCTACCTACAACGATGCAGATCTTGTAATTGTAAACACCTGTGGTTTCATTGATGCCGCCGTTCAGGAATCACTGGACACCATTGGTGAAGCATTGAAAGAAAACGGCAAAGTAATTGTAACGGGTTGCCTGGGTATCAAGGAAGACGAAATTCGCGAAGTGCACCCGAATGTACTGGCAATCACCGGCCCGCACGCCTACGAAGAAGTCGTCAATCAGGTCCACGATCACCTGCCAAAACCTGGCCACAACCCCTTTGAGCACCTGATTCCTGACCACGGCGTTAAATTAACGCCGCGTCATTATGCCTATTTGAAAATTTCTGAAGGCTGTAATCACCGCTGTACATTCTGTATTATCCCCTCGATGCGAGGCGATTTAGTGAGCCGCCCTATTGGTGAAATCCTGGACGAAGCCAAGCGCCTTAAAAATGCCGGGGTAAACGAGTTGCTGGTTATTTCGCAGGACACCAGTGCTTACGGTGTTGATGTTAAGCACCGTACGGGCTTCTGGGATGGCATGCCGGTAAAAACTCACCTGTTGCAACTGTGTCAAAAACTCGGAGAGATGGGCATGTGGGTTCGCCTGCACTATGTCTACCCTTACCCGCATGTTGATGACCTGATCCCACTGATGAACGAAGGGAAAATCCTGCCGTATCTGGATATTCCTTTCCAGCATGCGAACAAACGTATTCTGAAGTTAATGAAGCGACCAGGCAGTGCTGAGCGCACGCTCGACCGCATCAAAAAATGGCGTGAACAATGCCCGCAACTTATCATTCGTTCAACGTTCATCGTGGGCTTTCCGGGCGAAACTGAAGCTGAATTTGAAGAGTTACTGGATTTCATTCGGGAAGCAGAATTGGATCGCGTGGGATGCTTTGCCTATTCACCGGTTGAAGGTGCGGTTGCAAACGACTTGCCCGATCCGGTCGACGAAGAGGTTAAACAGCAGCGACTTGAGCGCTTTATGGCGGTGCAAAGCGAAATCAGCGCAGCGCGTCTTAAGGCCCGTGTCGGTCAGGAATACCAAATCGTCATTGACTCTGTGGATGCAGAAGGCGCAGTAGGACGCTGCTATGCCGATGCGCCGGAAGTCGATGGTGTCGTGCATTTAAATGGGGTTTACGATGTGAAACCTGGCCAACGGGTCTGGGCAGAAGTTATTCACACCAATGAGCATGATATGTGGGCTGTGATGTCTGAAGAACAAGACGAAGAGCCAGCAGAAGAAAGCGACACAGAATAAGCGTTATCTGCTCCAGGATCTTAAAAACCGCCAGTGCACCTTGCCTGGCGGTTTTTTGATTTACCAGGGCAGCTCATCACCATTGGCATGTATGAATTTACCCGCCGTCTCGACAGACAGCGCTTCGATTCGGGCGATTAGGCGTGATGCCGCAGTTGCCGCATCGACGTCTCCCTGCCCACCAACCATATCGGTTTGCACGAAGCCGGGGTGAAATAAACCCACCGCGACACCACGTGGCGCCAAATCCCTTGCCATTGATACACCAGCCGCATTCAGCGCAGCCTTACTCATACGATAACCGTAATAACCGCCGGAACCATTGTCTGCCATTGAGCCCATTCGACTGGTAATGAGCGCGACTTTTGCACCAGCCTGCAGGTTATCCAACAAGCACTGCGTTACCAATAATGGTCCCATTGCGTTCACTCTGAACTGATAGTCGATGGTATTAGGCTGCCACTCGTCTATACGCTCGTTCGCTAACACCCCTGCGTTATTGATTAGCAAATCAATACTGACGTCCTTCAGCGCTGATAAACTACCAGGTAAGGTGTCTGGATTACCCACATCGACGCCATCGATGACTGTTGCTCCGCTATCAGCCAGCGCGTCAGACACATTGCGACACAAGCCATAAACACGATGGCCGGCTGCAACAAACTGTTGCGTCATGGCCAATCCAATACCACGGTTCGCACCTGTGATCACGACATTCATAATTATCTCCTGATTACGTTGCGTTGAGTGATGTAAGCAGCGTCGCTAAATCTTCCGGCGTATCGATACCCACTGGTGGCGGACATTTAGCTAATGCCACGTGAATAGCATCGTCATACCACAATGCCCGTAGTTGCTCCAATGACTCAATATGCTCAAGGGCAGACGGCTGATAACTCACATATTGCTTGATGTATTGCGCCCGATAGGCATACAAGCCTATGTGCCTGCGGTAAAGCGTCGGGTCTACCGACACCGGCTCAGCCATCATAGTATCCCGGGCAAACGGAATGGCTGAACGACTGAAATACATGGCACGCCCGCTTGCTGAAGCCACGACTTTTACCACGTTAGGATTTAACACGTCAGCGGGTGAATGTAACTCTGTACAAAGCGTCGACATTTGCCAGCTTTCGCTAGCCGCCAGGTTTTCAGCTACCTGTTTAATATTATCAGCCGGCACAAAAGGCTCATCCCCTTGCACATTAACGACGATTTCTTCGTCAGCGATGCCTTTCGTGCGCACAACTTCAGCAATACGTTCAGTGCCGGACGTGTGCGCCGTATCAGTCATAACCACCTCAGCAAACTCTCCGGCAACAGATGCAATACGATTGTCATCGGTCGCCACAATGACCGCACTTGCACCCGCTTCCTGCGCACGCTCAACCACATGCTGAATCATTGGTTTACCCTTGATATCAACCAAAGGCTTGCCAGGAAAACGCGATGACTGATACCGGGCCGGGATCACTACCGTAAATGCCATGAATTACCCCTTTTTAAGCGCCTCAAGTTGCTCCAACGTGATACTGCTTGCCTGCTCTTCCAACAACACAGGAATACTGTCTTTTAGCGGATACACCAGACGGTCAAACCGACACACAAGCGCATCTGCATCATTGTGTTGTGCAAATAACAATTTACCTTTGCACACCGGACAAGCGATTACATCGAGAAGCTTTCTATCGAATGCCATAATACATCCTTAATATTGCCGCTGAATACGGCGAAGTTGTTCAATAATATTGTCTAAAAATTGCGCCGAAAATTGTGCTGAAATAGGCTGATACCAGCAATCATCATGCGCAAATTTAGCGGCTTTTACTGCGTCTTTTTCGGTCATTACTACGGCTTGCGCCGGTATATCATCTTCGCTGATGGCGTGATGATCAGGCAATGCTACCGTGTGATCTACCGTTAACCCGAGTTGTTGCAACTGCTTAAAGAAACGCTGTGGGTCTCCGATGCCAGCAAGTGCCGTAATCGGCTTGCTCTGGTTGGCTAAATCACTGACAGTAAGACGCATTTGTGGGTTTACCACGTTATGCAATTCTCCTGGTACAAACCGCATTTCAATTGGATTATAAGGTTGCAGATTTTTCGGAACCGGACTATCCGCGGTACCCTGATTAAAGATAATCGTGTCTACCGTTTCCAGTCGCCACATGCCCTCACGAAGCGGGCCCATAGGCAACAATTGGCCATTGCCGAATAACCGGCCATCTACCACGACTAACTCTATATCGCGTCCTAATGCGTAATGCTGCAAACCATCATCGCTGATAATCACATCACAGTGGTGTTGAGTAATCAAATGCTGAGCGCCGCGCGGACGTTTCGGATCAATCACCACGGGTACCTGACAGCGCCGGGCTATTAAGAGCGGTTCATCACCCGTTTTATCTGGTGTTAAATCAGGTGTGACATCAAACGGAAATTGTGTAGTTGTACTTCCGTAGCCCCGACTGACAACACCAACGTGAAAACCTGCTTGTTTAAGCGCGTCACAGAGCGCAACGACCACCGGCGTTTTGCCATTGCCGCCCACACTGATATTCCCCACCACAATCACCGGCGCAGACACTGCCGTTTGCTTGGACAAACCGGTTTTATACAGCCAGCGGCGAAGACCCGACAGCGCAGCAAACAGCAAACTGAGTGGCAAAAACAACCATTGATACCAGGCTCCCTGATACCACATGCGGGTTACCCAGTTCACCCGTTATTCTCCGAATTGCAACGCATGGAGTTGGGCATAGGCACCATTGGCTTCGAGTAGCTGCTGATGTTTACCGCTTTCGACGACTTTACCCTGATCGATGACCAGAATTTGGTCAGCGTTTTCAATGGTCGATAACCGGTGGGCAATGATAATACTGGTACGGTTTTGTTGCAGACGTTCCAGCGCATCCTGAATCATTCGCTCTGATTCGGTATCCAATGCTGACGTGGCTTCATCTAAAATCAAAATAGGCGCATCGAGTAACAGTGCCCGGGCAATTGCAACGCGCTGGCGTTGTCCGCCTGATAAACTCGCGCCGTCTTCACCCACCATGGTATCCAGGCCCTGTTCCAACTCGTCAGCAAATTCCATGACATGCGCCAGTCGTGCCGCGTGCTCGATGTCTTTTCGACTCACGCTGTCACTTACGCCATAGGCAATATTGTTGGCAATGGTGTCGTTAAACAAGGTTACCTGCTGAGACACCAGTGCAATATTTTTGCGCAGCGAGGCCAGCGTAAAGGCGTTAATATTGGTGTTATCAACCTGAATATCGCCCTGTTGCGGTAAATAAAACCGCGTGATCAACGACGACAATGTCGACTTACCACTGCCTGAGCGTCCCACCAGTGCGACACTGCTGCCAGCTGGAACATGCATACTAATCTTATTGATCGCAGGCTGCGATTTACCTGGATACGTAAAGGTCACATCGTTAAAGCGAATGTCACCGGCAAGGCGCTTTGCATCCTGTTGGCCTGTGTCTGTTTCCGCCTGTTCGTCGAGAATGGCAAAGATGCTTTGACATGCCGCCATGCCTTTCTGAAATTCGCTGTTTACGGTTGTGAGCTGTTTAAGCGGTTTAAGTAACATCACCATGTAAAACACAATGGTGACAAAGGTACCGGCTGTCAGATCGGTTAATAATCCAGGCGTACTGGCTATGTATAACACCACTGCCAGAGCAATCGACGCAATAACCTGAATGGTAGATACGCTCAGTGTTTGCGTCACGGCCAGTTTCATATTTTGCTGGCGGTTACTATTATTCTTTTGCGCGAAACGCTGCTGTTCTTTGTCCTGACCTCCAAACATCAGCACCACTTTGTGGCCTTTTACCACTTGTTCTACTGCACTGGTGAGGCTGCCCATGGACTGCTGAATATTGCGGCTGACTTTTCTGAAACGTTTTGTGACGTAGCTAACAATAACCGCGACAACCGGCCCAACGAACAGAAAGACCAACGAAAGCTGCCACGACAGGTAAAACATCCAAATCAGAATACCTATCACCAACGCCCCTTCCCGCACCAGAATGGCCAGTGACTTACTGGATGCTCTGGCAATTTGATCGGTGTCGTAAATCACTTTGGAGATCAGGTTGCCCTTGGCCTGCTGGTCGTGAAAGCTGACCGGCAGATTGATGTACTTGGCAAACAACTGCTGGCGCATTTTCATGACAACTTGTGCACCAATCCAGCTAAGCGCATAACTTCCAAGGAAATTAAATATGCCGCGTAATATAAAAACCGGAACAACGAGATAAGCCGCCATCCGCAAATAATCGTAATCCTGCTTATTTAAGGCCTGATCGATAACAGGTTGCACTTGGGATATGACGAAAGTATCGAGGCCAGAATAACCTACCATGCCAATGAAAGCGGCGACGAACGCCAACTTGTATTCGCGTAAATAAGAAAAAAAGCGTTTTACCGGCAAGTCTTGAGGGCTGTTTGAATGCATATCACACTAATATCTAAATGAATCGCGCGTATTGTACCTGTTATATGGGCAATTCACTAATTTCAAAATGCATGATGGTACCAGGGTCCAATTTGCCGGTATTGTTGAATTGTCAGTGACTTACCCATATCAACGCGAAGATACCCGGTTTTACTCGTGTTAATTGTCGTGACATTGCGCCGTTGGTAGCGATCCACAACCTGTGGATTGGGAAAGCCCCAACGGTTTAACCAGCCTTGCGAGAAAATCGCATATCTGGGAGATACTGCATTAATAAAGGCTTCCGTGGACGACGTTGCGCTGCCGTGATGAGGTGCCAACAACACATCTGCATTGAGTAAGCCTAGCTCGGTTTGTCGGTTCAGTTGGGTAATCAATGTCTGTTCAGCACTCGCCTCTATGTCTCCGGGAAAAAGCGCAGAGTGATATTGACCTGACACTTTCACAACACAAGAGCGATTGTTATCTGAATCGGTAATATCACTATTAGCCAATGGCCAGAAGGTTTCAAACTGCAGCCCCTGCCACATCCATTGCATTCCACTTTCACATCCGTTGTCGGGCGATAGCATCGTCAGTTCAGGGAAAGTGCGCTTGAGGACTTCGAGCCCGCCGGCATGGTCGTTATCGCCATGACTTATAATTAACAAGTCTACGGTCAAACCATGCTGTTGAATAAACGGCAGTAAAACCGACTCTGCGTAACTGCCCGTGTCACTAAAACTGGCTCCGGTATCAATAATCACCGCCCTACCGTAACGCGTAACCATGGACGCGCTACCTTGTCCGACATCAAAGTAATGAATTAACTCAGGTTTTTTAGCAAAACCTGGTAAAAATTTGGGATAGAGGCAAACAAACAGAATAGCGAGCATGAGTCTGTGCTTTCCTGTAAAAGACAGCATTAGAACGCCGAGTATCACTACCGTAATGGCTAACAATACGGACTGACTTCCACTCAAAAGCGCAGTACCGACACCATCCTCGATACGTAAGGCTCCCCATTTCATGAACTGAAGAATACGGTCTAGACATGACCCCACCAGATTCAGATAAGTTCGTAACAACACCGAATCAGCGTCGCAGCAAAGTAACAAAAGAAGCCCAACTAAACATGCCGGAACAATGGCAAGACTCATGAGAGGAATGAGCAGAAGATTGAAAACCGGGGCGACCCAACTGACACTCTGAAACATAACAAGCGTCATTGGGATCAGGCCAACACTCATCAGTCCCTGCATGATGAGTAGCTTCCGCCACCAGGGCACTTCTGCACGAAAACAGCTTCGCCAGCGCCAATGTATAAGCATGATAATGGCTACTGCTCCCAAACTTAAATAAAGCGCCATTCCGTACACAGCTTCAGGCTGGATCACCAGGCAAATGGTAGCGGTCAGCAAGAGTACGTTGCTATGCCCAAGCCGCCTTGACCAGCTCCACAAGCAAATCCATACACACAACACCACATACGCGCGAGTCACTGACACCTGCCAATTCGCACAGTATGCATAGGCCGTGCTGCCTAGCAGCATGCATGCCCATTGCAAAGGCAATAACGACGCAAAACGGAAACGACTGGCACGACACAACACACTCACACACTGAACACAAATCAACACTACACCGCCGGCAAGTGCGAGATGTAAACCGGATATAGCAAACAAATGCGCGGTACCCGTTGCTTTTAAGAGCGTCCAGTCTTCATCAGTGAAACCTCTTCGATCGCCAAACATCAGCGCTTGCAACCACTTATCCCCCGTTACCTGTAATGCGGATAAGGTTTGTTGAAGTTGTGACCTTAGTGTGAGTGACGGGCGAACCAGCGCAACCTGCTGCCCTATTACGTAACCGGTGCGCACTATCTGCTGACTCACATACCATTTTTGCGTGTCAAAACCGGCAGGATTAGCAACGGCTCGAGCGGGTTTAAGCCTGACCTTCGCTGAAATCTGTTGAGACACAATAAAATGCTTGTCCGGCTCATAGTAATATATGACAGCCTTAAGCTCAGAAGGCCAGGCTTTGCCACCTATTCTGACCTGTTCCAATATCAGCCTGCTACTGCGTGTGTTGTTTGAAATCCCGGCAATTCGTCCCTCAATTGTGACATCTTGTTGAATTTCACCCTCCAGCTGTTGCCAGTACAGGTATCTTTGGCCTAAACTCGCAGCCCAGAGAATACCCACGCACCCACCTATTGTGAGTCCGGTCAGGATTGGCTTGACATTAGTCAACAAAACGAACGGTCGGGTTTTGCGTTGTAACGTAACAAAGAGTACTATTCCAACAACGGTAATCAACGCAACCTGCAAAGGGTGTGATGGCATGGATGTCCACCATTGTGAAGACACCACTGCGCAACAAAACCCTGTTGTAATACTGCTTAGAATGCGTCCGTTCACCCGATGACTCAGTTGTCAAAATAGTTTGAAAGGTATGCCTAAAAAATTCATAAAGCGATTTTTGCCAGATCATCAGTCAGTTAAAAATAACCGGGCGTTAAAAATTTTCGGCACTATTCTGCACGAGCCCAATCTCTGGCATTTAAACCGCAAGTCTGCCGCCGGCGCTTTCGGCATTGGATTATTTTTTGCGTTTTGGCCAGTGCCCTTTCAGATGTGGCTGTCCGCCGCAACCGCCATTCCGTGCCGGGTTAATTTACCGTTATCCATAGCCACAGTATGGATCACAAACCCGTTCACCATGCCGCCCATATTTTACGGTGCTTATCTTGTAGGCTCTACTGTACTGGGGACCGATTCTCAGGCCTTTCATTTTGAACCAACCTGGGACTGGGTGGTGAATTCCTTATCCACAATAGGTCCTGCCTTTTTATTAGGCTGCGGGATCTGCTCCATTGTGTTTGGCATTGCCGGTTACTACAGTCTGAACTGGCTATGGCGCTTTTCTGTTCGAAAGGCCTGGCAAGCGCGAAAGCAAAAGCGTGGGCAAACTGCCGCTTAACACCTCCAATCCTTTTTCTGTAACAGTGAGTACCGATAACCACTAGTGTCTAATCGGAATTACTCATACCTGTCTATGTCGTGATTTATTTAGTTAAAAAATAAGTTATAAAAGATGCAAGATGGATTACTTCTACGCCATCAATTAGGGGTAAACCCTCATAACCCTTGTTCACATAATCACCTAGAATTTTACATGTCATTTACATGACGATAGTACCAGTTTGGGGGAGTTGTTCAGGCATAGTCGCCAACCTCACATTGGATTGCATTACGTACATTTATTTACGTTGCTGTGGAGAAGGTATGATGAACAGATTAATGAAAAAGAGCGCAGGTTATTGCGGCCTGGTATTGGGTTTCTCAATGATTGCCACGGGAGCGCAAGCTACGGTGATTGCGAGTGAAAGCAATGCTTACGCACTGGGTGTGGATTTAAGCGTAGAGGTCAATAATGTGGCTGCCGCTCAGGCGAGTTTAACGCTGCCGTCGATGTTACAACAAACTGCACCCGGCGCTTACGATATGTCGAATACGGCAATATCCGTTGATGCCAGTGTAGGTGCCACGTTTGCAGGGCTTCAGGACGCCGACGTATTTGCTTCGACAGGGGTATTTAACGGCCAGATCACCTCAGATGTCGATGGTGGAAACGGGTCAAGAATGACCACTGGGTACAGTGAAGTGAACGGTTTAGGTAGTAACGTGTTTGATACCACGTTTCCCCTGGATCTGAGCGCCTTGCTGTCGGTCAACAGTACAACGTTAAACAGTTACGCTGAAGTGTCCGGAGATTGGGGATCATTTTCAGCGGTGGGTAGTTCAATCATAGAAGACTTGAGCATCTTCTTTTTGGGCAGTCAGGTAGACCTGCTCTCTGAAGGCATTACGGCTGACGTGCTGGCAGGTTCGACGCCAAACTTTCAGCTCATTGATTTTAATGGTATCGCCGGTTTAGACCTGATCTTAAACGAACAAAACAGCACATGCTCAATGTCTGGTTTTTGTAGCATGGAAGTGAACGCTTTACGGTTTGCTTTTGAAGGCGTTAGTTTACTTGATGCTGGCATAGATGGACTGCTCAATGGCGAACTGATCATTGGACACAGCTATGCGGAAATGACAGGCATGCCCACCGCACCGGTTAATGCACCAGCCGCTTTAGGTATGTTGCTCATGGCCACCGCAATCAGCGTTTTGCGAGCTCGCCGGTAAAGCTTACGCATTGTCAGGCCCTCGCGTCGACAGTAGGTGTCAGCCCCAACCGGCACCTACTGTCGTCCTTATTCAAACCAGGTTTTGTTCGCGTAAGAACGCCATTAGCCTCGCTTCGTCCCACACCTCTACACCCAAGTCCTGCGCTTTGGCAAGCTTAGAACCCGCTTTTTCGCCGGCGACCAGAAAATCTGTTTTGGCCGACACACTCCCTGCCACTTTTGCCCCTGCTTGCTGAAGCAACGCTTTAACGTCGCTACGAGACATCTCGCTGAGCGTGCCTGTTACCACTGCAGTTTTACCCTGCAATACCTGTTCGTCAACGTTTGGCGCTTCTATAGCAGGCCACTGAATACCCGCTTCAATTAACCCTTTCAAGACATCCAGGTTATGTTCTTCTGCAAAGAAATTGGCAATGTGTTGGGCAACGATAATGCCTACGTCAGGCACTGACTGCAGTGCTTCAATATCAGCTGACTGAATAGCATCAAGGTTGGTGAAATGCATGGCCAGGTTTTGAGCTGTGGCCTCGCCGACTTCCCGTATACCCAGAGAATATAAGAATTTCGCCAGCGTTGTCTGCTTGGATGCCTCGATAGCATTGAGCAGGTTTACCGCTGACTTCTCACCCATACGCTCGAGTTGCACAAGTTCGGGCAAAGTAAGATGGAAAATATCAACCGGTGTTTTCAGTAAATCGGCATCCACCAGTTGTTCAATCAACTTATCTCCCAGGCCATCGATATCCATTGCTTTGCGCGATGCAAAGTGTTTCAGCGCCTGTTTTCTTTGCGCACCACAGATCAGTCCGCCGGTACAGCGCGCAACCGCTTCGTCTTCGAGCTTTTCTACGTGTGAATCACACACCGGACACACAAGCGGAAAGACGATATCTCTGGCGTCTTCAGGGCGCTTAGCGGCCACTACTGAGACCACTTGAGGAATTACGTCACCAGCACGGCGAATTACGACGGTATCGCCTACTTTTACGCCCAGACGATCAATCTCGTCCTGGTTGTGTAAGGTGGCGTTCGATACCGTAACCCCGCCAACAAACACGGGATCTAGCCTGGCTACAGGGGTAATTGCCCCTGTGCGGCCAACCTGAAATTCA
>NZ_CFIDRX010000138.1:0-11516 GCF_984433645.1 Marisediminitalea sp. | reverse complement strand
CCAGATATTCCGTGATTGTAGAATACGCGCCCATCTCAAACATTCAGTTTAGGGGAGGAGTAAGGGTCAGCGACAGTATTCCACAACGACCTGAACGCGCAAGTGAAAACCTGTTTTTACAAACACATTTGTACTTTTAACTAAGGATGTAGCCAGTTGAACCTGGCTACTTCTTCAGAACTTTATAGGTAACTCTGTGGACAATGAAAAAACCGCGCAGCTAAGTGACTTACTAGCAAAGGTGGCAATACGCGATCAGGTAGCATTTAAAGAGCTTTACGAACTGAGTGCAGCAAAACTGAATGGCGTTGCATATCGTATTGTGAATAGTGTGGACATTGCAAATGAAATAACCCAAGAAGCCTTTATTCAGATTTGGAAAAACAGCACTGAGTATAATTCAACGCTAGCACAACCAATGACCTGGATGACATCGATAGTTCGGTATAGGGCATATGACTACGTTCGAAAAGAGTCCAATCGATTAGAACGAAAGATGGTTGATTGGGGTGTTGAAGATTTGTCAAAGCTATCTCTAGTCTCGGAAAATACATATTCGAAAATAGAAAATACAGATTTGTTAAAAAATTGTTTGGATGTACTCAATGTAGAACAACACCAATCGGTCTTAATGGCATATTATTTTGGCTATAGCAGAGACGAAATCTCGTTAAAACTACAAAAATCTGTGGATGCGGTGAAGTCTATATTGCGTCGAGGATTAGCGAGGTTGCAAACATGTCTGGACCAATAAAGAGATATGAAAACAAAAAAATTGTAAATCATTTAGCGTCACAATATGTGATAGGACATTTGTCATCGCAAGTGAAAAAGCGAGTAGACCGCTTAATCAAAAAAAATCCACATTGCATGTTGAGTCGCGCAATTAGCCATTGGGAAGAAAAAATGTTTCCCTTAAACTCTGACACAAAGGAAATCCCACCAAAAGCTGCTACTTGGAAAAAGATAAAGAAAGCCATTAATAATGAAGCCGATACCAATAGTGTTATACCCGATGAAAGTCGGCTCATAAAAAAGTTATTTGCGGTCGTTCATATACAAAAACAATGGCAGTTGACATTCGTATTATGTTTCTTGATTTTTGCTGCTTCGTTTTGGAATTCATCTACGGTTCAAACTGTACCTTTGAGTTATATTGCGGTGTTAAGCTCGGAACAGCATCCAACACTTGTTGCCACGACGTACGGTTCCAGTCGAGAGCTTGCTTTGGAAATTCTCGACTTAAAGCCATTGGCACTTAACCAAGATTACGAATTATGGGTAGTATCTAAGACAGACAATATCGCCAGAAGCTTGGGAGTTGTAGATATGGAAAAGTTAACGCAAAAGCGAGAACTTAGTGAAGCAGAATGGCGATTGATAAAAGACTCAGATTCTCTGCTCCTTACCGTTGAAGAGCAAGGAGGTTCTCCATTTGGCGAACCATCGAATACTGTCATTTCAAAAGGATTATGCATTCGTTTACCTAGTGGAAATGAAAATGTTTGATCTACAATCAAAAATGTTACTTTTAGCTTGGTTATTATTTTGCTGTACCGAGCAAGTTGTCGCACAAACTGTTCCAAAAGTATCATTTGAGCCTGCATTTAGGTATAGGGCTCATCAAGTATTAGACGATAATCGAGGTAATGCATTTGCCTCAACCTTAAAAGTAAGAGCAGATACAAATATTCAGTTCAGATCAGATATTCAGTTAGATATTCAACTAGATCATGTCTATTCTTTTAATGACGGAAGCTACAATTCGGTTGTCGTAAAAAGAGACACAAGCCCGATCCCAGAAGCGACTGGCTTTAATGTTAACAACTTAGCATTAACTGCTTATTTGATGCCTGAATTGAAGCTAAAAATAGGCCGTCAATCAATTTTCTACGATAACGAACGTCATGTTGGTTCTATAGAGTTTTGGCAAAAAAGTCAGTCATTTGATGCTTTAACTTTTCGATTCGAAAATCTAGTAGGATTTTCATTCGATTATTCATATGTGAACAAGGTTAATCGCATTTTTGGAGCTAAAGCGGATATATATTTATCAAAAAACGACATTCGTTTTAATTCTCAAAGTTTGAGACCAGCAGCAGAGTTAGGGGTTCATCACCATAACAGTCATTTACTGCGAGGGCGATATCGTCTTTCAAATACAACTTCATTGGTTGGCTATGCTTACATACTAGATAACAAATCACTCCCCTTATTTAGTAGTCGTACATTTGGCGTTCTATTAGAACAATCTATAAAACCAGATCTGTATAAATACACTTGGCGAATAGAAGGTGCGTTTCAGCAAGGCAACTCAAATAATCCCGTAAATTACGCAACATATTACTCAATGCTGCAGGGGAGCGTGCAATACAAAAGTCATCTTGTAGAACTAACTACTGAATATATAGGTGAAGACGGAGGATTACCTTTTGCTACTTCCCTCGGAACAAATCACAAATTTCAAGGATGGGCCGATGTATTCACCGACTACAATCCCAACGGCGGACTTGTTGACTTTTCACTTAGCTATCGCGGTAGAATTGGTAAAGTAAGGTGGGGCTTAACCTATCATCATTTTGAAGGAATTAATGGTGCGCCTGCGATTGGACGGGAGTTGGATGGAGAAATTGCCTACAGAGTCAGTCGTGCATGGGAAGTTAAGTTAGTGTTTGCGAAGTATAAAAGCGACTCTGGTCAATTGAGTAACTTTGATTCTCAATCTGACCTGTCAACTGTATTTTTATCTTTGATTTACAATCTCTAAAATAAAACGGGAAAATGAGGGCATGATTTTTAAATAACGGCATTGTGGATGAAGCGTTGCTGCTGAATATTAGAAAGTAGCTGCAGAAAGATTTCCGGCGAGGCTCCAAAAAATAATTCTTAGCTTTTTATTTATCAAACTGGCCGCATCGTTATCGATGCCTGCCAGTGTAAAAACACAGACGATTAGGACGGTGTACCGCCCCGGAAGAATACCGCAATAGCAGTCAGAGTGACCTTACCGATAACAATGAGATCTTTCGCCAGGGCAACGGGGGGGCGGCCAGAGAACTAGTGAATTCATCGTTTTGTGCGCCAGTGACTTTTCGACACAACAAGCTTTATTGAGTTTGTCAGAGGTAATTACCCCATCTTCACAATAGTACTTCTCGCCCAGTTCCTTTAACAACGGCTCAGGATCTTTGCCGTTAGTTACCACATACACATAAGGCTTAAAGCCAGACAAAGCTTCTTGTGTGGAAGTACAAGACACAAAACCAGACAGAGCAAAAACAGTAATTACGGCTTTAACAATAGTTTGATTCATACACATTCCTTATGACCAGCACCAGGCAAATTGCACTACTTTCGAGTGATTCGTAACGCAGTTCGTTTAGCTTAGAATCGCACACTCCTGTCACTTAAATCCTTTTAATTAGGTTTGTTGAACTTGGCTGTTTACTAAGAACAAATTTCGTACAAAAAAGTACAAAATACCAGATAACCATAAAACAGCATTCGATAAAGATATTCAGAACTGACAAAAAACCATCAAACCTAGGATTTCTCAGAACTAAAATATAAACCTTAAAATCAGTATTTTATAAATCACTTTGTATTAAGCGAACTTCTAAAACCGCGATGTTGAATCTGACTGGGTCTAGCTCTACCTATAGGAAAATCGAATGACAATACAACTCGCAACATCAAACGGCGTTCAAGACACCGCTACCAGCTTACTATCACTATTGGATTACTGGGAATGCATGGTGAACCTAAGAAACAAATCAGCCGGGGCAGGCTGCTTTACTATTGAAGCCGCCATCGGTGAACTACAACCTGGCGACGTGTTTATTGTAGCCGGACAAGTGTCCTCGCATTTTGATGCCGTTGCCAGAGCGCTGGCTATCCAGTCTCACAACGAAAATAAGCAAACGTTGTTCATGGGTGATAGGACGAGGGTGAGACATTTTATGTGTGAGGTCGTCGGGCGAGAATTAGAGCTACCGGTATCAAAGGTGCTCAAAGCCAGGTTCACTGACGCCCAATGGTGGGCCGTTAATGAATGCTTAGAAAAGATACGAAAACTCAATGCGCTCTATACTGCAGTAGCAGCCGAAAGCGCGTTTGAATATTACATAAAAACGCTCGAAGAAACACTCTCCTATAACCCTGAAATACAAGTAGTGATAATAGAAGGTGTCACTGATAAAAGCTGGCTTAGTGAGACCAATACAAAGTCGATTGCGCAGAGACTCAAGGAACTCGCGCTGCGTCACAAGGTCAGCTTAATTGTGTCGGTTGGGATCTCAATCGGCACGTCAGAACTGGCAGTGCGTAATTGCCTGCCTGAGTCATGGGCCTTACCCGCATTTGTTGATGGAATATTGCTATGCGAACACAGTGTTTCCTCTGCTCGTCAAGTTGCTTGCCAACCAGCAATCGACTTGCGTTATGACAGCCGAACCGGTTTAGGCCATTTAAGTGTGGCTTTGTATCATGATGGAATAGGCAGAATAGACGTCTGCCCGTTGCCAGCAAACGAATCACAAAAGGAATGTGAATTATGAAGAGTGTTCAGGAAAGATTATTGCAATTCGTGCGTCGAGATGGACGGCGTGATGCACCGTTCGTATTTCTGACCATTGAGGATGGTGGGCCTATGCAGTCTGTCCCTCACCTAAACGAAACATTGGACCGTGATGGAGCCTGGGAGCCGGAAACACGAACGCGCCTGCCTTATTCACTGGGAAGGCCGGGAGTTATTATTCCCAAACTCATGACTTTATTTGCCAGTGAAGGCGAAAACCTGTCTAACTGGCGGCATTATCGCGATAACGCGCTGTACCTGAATAATGAAATTAACCTGAAGTTTTATCCAATCGCCAGGAAAAAACAAAGTGATGAGTGGCCGCAAGAACTGACCGAATATACCGGGCTGGATGCAAACCAGTATCTTGGGTGGTGCTTGTCTAATCGACCAGCGATGTTTACAGAGCAATACAAAGATGTATTGCTGGATAAGACACTTATCGTCATCCTGGCAGAGCGTAATGGCTGGCTTCAGGTACTGAATCAGATTTATACAGTAGCAAGACACCAAGACGTTACCAACCAAAAGGGACGGCTTATTTACACCCTGCATTTTGATGCAGATGACAGGCTGCTTTATGCCTATTTCCCGATGTTTCGGCCTGGTGTAAGTCATGCTCAAATGAAGCAATTCAGCCAAGAAGTACTTCAGCACAAGGCGCTGTCAGGCAAGGTTGCCCTTCCTGATTAACTGACTGGAAAGTTCTGCCATACTTCCTCCTCATTTGTTTTCACAACTTATTCCAATCCATGTACTTTTCAAGAATAGAAAGCCAACTTTACTTGGCTTACAGAGACAACAAATATAGAACACTTATCTCGCCAACTTAGATTGGCATGAAACCAACTTCCCAATACTCCTCACCCACTCCTCACCCACTCCTCAAACCATTGTAAATCACTTGTTACTTTTCGTTGACTTTTGCTACAACAAAAGAATAACATGAAACATTAATTTCACAATGCGAAACTTAGTGTCGAAATGAAAAGATTTACTCACTGTGTTATTGGACTCTGTATAAGCTTATTGCTTATCCCTACATTTGCCCAGGCCGAGTCGCCACGCGTGTTGCGTCTAGCGTCCTGGGGGCCGCCTAAACATTACCTGTCGCAGTCGCGCAATGCGTGGATTGAAGCGGTGAACGAACGGGCGGCGGGTCGCATTCAAATCATAGAATATCCGGGTGGGCAGCTGTATGGCCCTAAAGATATGCACCGTGCGGTAGCGCGTGGGCTCATTGATATGGGCGTCATATTGCAGCCGCGTTTGATGGCTACTGTGCCGTTGTTGCAAGGGGTGTATTTGCCATTTGCCTACGACACCATGGAACAAGCCGCAAATGCTTATGCCGGTGAGTCGTTGGCGATTATTCAGCAAGCCATGCAGGAGAAGAACCTGCAGCTTGTTTATCCGGCGTTTAGTGGCGGTGTACAGGTATTCAGCGCCCAGGGCGGTATTGATGGCATTGCCGACATTAAGAACCTGCGCGTGTTGGCCACCAGCCCTATGGTGACAGACTTACTTCACAAACTGGAGGCCGCGCCCGACACTTCAATTCCCCAAAGTGAACAATACATGGCGCTGAAACGCGGTGTGGCCGATGCCATGCTGAACGCCATTGTTACCGGGTATTTTCAGCGCAATCACGAAGTCGCCCCATTTGTTACCGTTACCGACATGAGCTTTCCTACTGTGCTGATGACGGTAAATCTGGACGTATGGAACTCACTGCCTGAAGACATCCAACAGATCATGCTGGAAGAAGGCGAGAAGCAAAAAGCTTACTCCCTTGGCGCATCAGCAGCCATGGAAGCACACTTTAAGCAGGTGATCAGCGAGAACGGCGGCAAGGTATCCGCCCTACCTGCTGGCACACGCTCACTAATTCAGCAAGCCAGCCAACAGGTATGGCAGGAGTGGGCTCAGCGCAATGGCCCTCAGGCCCAGCGCCTGCTCGAACTTAACTTACCCCAACCGGCTATGTCTCAGGAGTAACTCATGCAACTTCATCGTTATTCGTTTCAGTACACCATTGATGCTCTGTGCAAAGCCGGCGCGTGGCTGGCCGCGTTCTGTTTATTAGTGCTTGCCCTGGTGGTGAGCTACGAGGTTGTAGTGCGCTACACCACCGGTGTGTCCAGCAGTTGGATTCAGGAGTTCTCGGTTTACTTAATGATGGCCGTTGGCTTTTTGGCCGCAGCGTATGCACTTCAAATGAACAGTCACTTCGCTATTACCTTTTTTGTCGATAAGTTGTCGCCGGCCAAGCGCCGCCGACTCACCATTACCACCAACGCGGTGGGTTTGTGTTATTCACTGATGTTTGTGGTGAAAGGCACTGACATGGCTATGGCCATGTACGCGCTGGGCGATACCAGTACCGGCTTAATGCAAACGCCGTTATGGCTGCCAGCCAGTCTGGTGCCCATTAGCGGCGTATTGCTGAGCCTGCAGTTTTTAAGTCACACCATAGACAACATTGCCCAGGGGAGTCACTAAGTCATGGATACGTTAATGATTTTACTGGGTATTGTGGTATTTATGCTGGTGCTACTCAGCGGCTTACCCGTTGCATTCGGGCTGGGCTTTTTAGCTATTCTATTATTGAGCGCTTACGTGGGCCCGGACACAGCCACCGACATTGCGGTAGATAAAGCTTACTCGGCTATCGACTCTGACATTCTGGTCGCGATTCCACTGTTTATTCTGGCTGCACAGCTTATTTCCGCCACCGGTATGGGCAAGCGTTTGTTCAGTGCCGCTGAGGTGTTTTTATGGCGGCTACGCGGTGGTTTGGGTGTCGCCACCATTGGCAGCAGTGGCGTGTTCTCTGCTATGACAGGGTCGAGCTTTGTGTCATCGTCGACCATGGGTTTAATTGCTATTCCGGAACTGCGCAAATCCGGTTACGGAGAGTCCAAAATTGCCGCTGCGATCACGGCGGGCGGTACACTGGGCAGCATGATCCCACCCAGTATTGTGATGATCGTGTACGGTTACCTTACTGACGAATCGATCAGCAAACTGTTCATGGCAGGTGTCATTCCCGGCTTGCTACTGATTGTGCTGTATTCGCTGTTTATGGTGTTCACCGGTCATGCTGAACACACTTCGCCGGCTCATAAGCCGTCACAAAAGAAACGCCACGCCGTAAAAGAAGCCTTCTGGGGGATCATGGCCCCGGTAATTATTCTGGGCGGCATTTATCTGGGTATTTTCACCGCATCCGAAGCGGCAGCCGTTGCCGTGGTGTACTGCATGGTGATTGGCTTTGTGGTGTATCGCACCCTTTCTCTTAAATCCTTGTGGGAACAGCTCATGGCCGCTGCGGTCACCTCAGCCATGGTCACCATGATCATTATTGGCGGGGCAATTCTGGGCCACAGCGTGATCTTCGGGCGCATGCCGCAGGAAGTGTTAAGCGCTATTATCAGCATGGATATCTCGCCCATGGCGCTGCTGGTCATTATTAATCTGGTGTTGTTTGTGCTGGGTATGTTTTTAGAAGTACTGGCGCTAATGTATTTGGTTATTCCGTTGCTGGTGCCCGTCATTGCACACATGGGCTGGGACAACATCTGGATTGCGGTAATGCTGCTGATTAACGTGAACCTGGCGCTCATCACACCGCCTATGGGTGGCGTGCTTTATGTGGTATCGCACATTGGTAATATGCCGCTTAGCACGGTAATGAAGGGGGCGCTTATGCCTATTGCAGCGCTGATTATTGTGTTAATCCTCACTCTGATCTTTCCGTCACTGGCACTGTGGTTACCAAGCCTGACTTAGCTACATCGATCATTCACAAAGCACAAAAAAGCCGGGGGATGTTGTTACATCCCCCGGCTTTTGTTTTTCTGATTACCTTACAACCTACATCCCGGTTACTTATTTGCCGGTATCGGGTCCTGACTGCGGTAGCGGAACGTGCCTTCGCCAAAGGCGAGTAGATTTCCTTGTGCGTCTTTCACTTCACCTGACGCGCTGTAAATGCGTCGACCCTGTGCTCTTACTTTGCCACAAGCAGTGATCAGTCCTTCGCTACATTGACCGGTAAAGGTTGTGGTGAGCGACAAGGTTACCGAGCGGCGAATCACCTGCTCGTCAGGAAAGTAAATCCCGGACTGTGCGCACACAATATCGAGTAAGCCCGACAGCACGCCCCCGTGTAACACGCCCGCTAAGTTCAGGTGCTTGGGCTCAATTTGCAGGGTAACGGTAGAAAACCCTTTGCCCCAATCGCGATGCTGATAATTCAGCATCGCATGGTAACCGGTTTCCATAAGCTCGTAGGCCATGTCCGGCAGCTGTACTGCGGCGCCGCCTGTCATGACTTGTACCAGCCAAGTACCGATTTAATCTCCAGGAAGTCCTGCAAGCCATGCTCGCCCCACTCCCGGCCATTACCCGACTGTTTGTAGCCGCCAAACGGGGCGTGTAAGTCGGGCTGGGCGCCATTCAAATGCACCATACCCGTACGCATCTGACTGGCGACACGACGTACTCTGTCTGTATCGGCACCCGACACATAACCGCTCAGGCCATAAGGGCTGTCGTTGGCTATGGCTACCGCGTCAGAATCATCCCGGTAACCAATCATCACCAAAACCGGTCCAAAGATTTCTTCTCTGGCAATGGTCATGTCGTTGGTTACATCGGTGAATATCGTCGGCTTTACGTAGAAGCCCTTGGTCAGACCTTCCGGTTTGCCAGTGCCACCGCATAATAAGGTTGCGCCTTCTTCGATGCCTTGGGCAATCATGGCCTGAATCTTTTCAAATTGACGTTGATGTGCCACCGGGCCAATGCCAGTTTTGTCGTTAGTCGGATCGCCTACCGCATGTTGCGATGCTTCGCCTACGGCTTTGGCAATGGCAACGACTTCGGCTATTTTGTTATTGGGTACCAGCATACGCGTAGGGGCCGTACAGGTTTGCCCGGAATTGGCGAACACCGCTTTAATGCCATTGGTCACCGCTTTGGTCATGTCGGCGTCGTCTAAAATGATATTGGCCGACTTACCGCCGAGCTCTAGCGCAACGCGCTTCACAGTATCAGCGGCCGCTTTACTCACTTCTGCGCCAGCCTGAGTAGAGCCGGTAAAAGAAATCATGTCGATATCGGGGTGGCGACTCATGTAATCACCAATTTTGGAGCCTGAACCCTGCACCAGATTAAACACCCCGGCAGGCACACCCGCCTCGTGCAGTACCTCAGCCAGAATAGCCGCACTCAAGCTGGCATCCTGACTGGGTTTGAGCACAATGGTACACCCCGCAGCCAATGCCGGTGCAACCTTGCACACCACCTGATTCATTGGCCAGTTCCAGGGGGTAATTAAACCCACCACACCAATGGGCTCTTTACGGATTTCAGTTGTGCCCTGCTGATGGCTAAATTCAAAGGACTTCAGTATTTCCAGCGTGGCAGAGAAATGCCCGATGCCCATCGCCGCCTGAGCACTTTGGCTCAACGACACAGGCGCCCCCATTTCCAGCGTAATCGCCTGAACAATATCGGCGTAGCGTTTTTTGTAGCAGCCAATAATGCGTTCGAGCAGCGCAATGCGGTCTTCAACCGGGCTAACCGACCAGGACGGAAACGCCGCTTTTGCTGCCGCAATGGCAGCATCAACATCGGCACTTTCCCCCATTGCCACTTCGCCGCTAACGGCTTCTGTGGCAGGATTAATCAGCTTGCGCGTATGCGAGGTGCCGGGCTTTACCCATTCCCCGTTAATGTAAAATTCAGTGGTCTTCGCTTGCATTGTGATTCCTGATTGGCTTAATTCACGACAGGTGAAACGGCGGACTGCGATTGCGGGCTGCGCAGATCAGACAATACGCTATCATCTGGTTCGTCTGCATACAAAGCCGCAACGTCGTTGGCGCGCAATACCTGTACTTTTCGTTGATTAATAGAACGTTTATCTGACATCTCGCCGGTATCCATACTTGGCGGCGTGGTCAGTATACGGGCGCGCTCAATGCGGGTAGACGCGCCGCTGTGTTGTACGTTGTGTTCGTAAAGCGACTGGCGAATTCGAGCGATCACGCGAGGGTGCGCAGCCAGTTCTTCTGCTGTGGCGTCCAGCATGCCGAAGACCCGTTTTACGACGTCTTCGTTTAGCCAAATCAACAGCCCCAGATAGGGTTTGTCCTGACCGGTGATCACCACATCAAACACCAGGGGTGCTAACACACTCTGTAAATCGATTCGCAGCATACTGGTATGTACCCAGGTGCCGTTAAGCAGTTTGAAGTCTTCACTTACCCTGCCGGCAAACTGCAACCCTTTTTCCGGCTGCTCCGGGTCCAGCCAGCGCACGGCATCTCCGGTGTGAAAGAAGCCTTCGCTATCGAACACCTGTTTATTGAGGGCTTCGGCCTGATAATACCCGGGCGTAATTTGCGGGCCTTTTACGCAAAGCTCATATTTGTCGTCTTTGGGCACTAACTTCAACTGCGTGCCGGGGATTGGCAAACCAATGCTGCCCATTTTGGTGGTTGCCCAGTGCACAATTGTAGTTACCGCGGCGCTTTCGGTTGCGCCCAGTGCGGTGATCATACTGATGCGCTTTCCGGTTTCGCGGATTGCCAGTTGCTGGAAGTGATCAAAGGTTTCCTGAGGCATATCCGAGCCCCCGTAGCTGCACCAGTCCATATGACGGAAAAACGCTTCCCGCAGTGCGTCGTCGCGCTCCATCGCATCCACCAACAGGGCATATACAGCTGGCACGGTGGTATAGCAATTCAGGGGCACGGTTTTAATGTTGTTGAGGGTTTTCTCAAACATTCCTGGAAGCGGTTTACCGTCGTCGATATACAGCGTACCACCGCTTTTGATTACCCGATGTACATTCTGATTCCCGCCGTAAGTGTGGTGCCAGGGCATCCAGTCGAGCAATATTGGCGGATTATTTTCCTCATCAACGTCT